>NZ_JBHWVI010000041.1:0-51368 GCF_042737005.1 Streptomyces sp. NPDC060027 | reverse complement strand
CACACTTGCCGGCGGACGGCTTCCCCGCAGTGCCCTGTCCGTCCGCCGGCACCTCAGGTCGCGCACCCTCGCGCAGGTGGCCTCAGGGCCGGGCGACCGTGCCGAACCTGACGTCGTACCCCTCCCCCTCGTGCATCGCCGTGAGCAGCCGCTCCCCCTCGGCCGTGACCTCGTCCCGCTGTGCCTTCGTGAGCCGTCCGAAGGGTTCGACGACGAGCGCGTCCTCCTCCAGCTTCCACAGGCCGGCCAGGAATCCGTCGACCAGCAGGGTGCAGTAGGCCTGATTGCCCTGCCAGGTACGCCCCTTGAGGTCGGCCGGGACGACCCGGGAGCGGTCGGCGTGGGACAGCAGCAGATTGTCGAACTCGGGCAGGAAGCGGGGCGGGGCCGGGGTGTCCGCGTCCGGGCGGGACGCGTCGGGGAGGTCGAAGAGTTCCGCGCCGTTCTCGTCGCGGAATGTGACGAGCCGGGGCCGGAGCCGCTCGAACACCTCGCGGAGCCGGGTCAGACCGGCCCAGGTCTGCATGTCCTTGACCGAGGCGGGGCCGAAGGCGGCCAGGTAGCGCAGCACGGTCGCGTCCGGCGCCGGGGCCGGCTCGGCGGGGCGGCCCAGCCAGTGCTCGGCGGTCGTGAGGGCGACCTGGCCGCTCCGGCCCCACAGACCGCGCGGGGTGACTTGAACGAGCGGCAGGGTGCAGCGGGCCGCGATGGAGAGGGCGAACGGGTCGGCGTCCGGCCACTCGGCGAGCAGCGCCTCGCGCAGCTGCTTCATGGTGCGCGGCTCGGTCTCCACCAGTTCACGGCTGATCGCGGCGAGCCGGTCCAGGTCGACGCCGGCGAGCCCCGTGCGGAACTGGCCCAGCTCACGGTCGCGGGCGGCCTGCACCAGCGGACGCAGGGTGAGGGCGTCCTCGGCGGTGTGCGTGTGGATGGTCGAGCGCATGGTGACGATCCGGACGACCTGGCGCGCGTCCATGGCGGCCGACAGGTGCTCGGGCCGGAACCCCTCCACCCGGGCGGCGAGGGCGTAGTACGGCGGCTTCACGTTCTGTGCCTGGAGGCCGAGGAGGTGCCCGACCGCGGCCGTCGCGGACAGCGGGGAGCGGCGCAGCAGGAGCTGACGGTCGAGGGTCGCACGGTTGAGGGCGCGGTTGCCGAGCACGGGGGCCGTCGCGGTCGTCTTCGTCATACCCGGCACGCTAGCGCCGCTCGCGGACACCTTCTGTCCGCAACTCTCAGCGCGATCCCGATGCCGCCGGACACCCGGGGATCGTTTGCCCCGTATATCCTGCTCCGTGATCACGCAGACGTACGTTCGACCCTGGAGGCAGCCGCGATGTCCGAGCGACGCGCCCACTCAGCCTCGAACAGCCGGAAGGGCACAGGGGACACGGACAGCTCCGCGGAGGCGAAGGACTCCAGGGGGCCGCGGGGTGCGAAGGCCGGCCGGATGTCCGTCTGGCGGCGCGCCCTGACCCCGCCGTCGGCGCCGCCCCCGCAGCCGCCGGCACCGAAGGAGACTCCCCCGGCGCCCGAACCCGCCGAGGTCGCCAGCGTCGTCCAGGCCGCGCTGTACCGCGACGGGGTGCGGGTGTCGACGCCCGCGTCCCTGGCCGAGACGTTCCGTGAGCTGCGCGAGCAGCCGTCAGGGATGGCGTGGATCGGTCTGGCCCGTCCGACGGAGGCCGAACTCCTCTCGCTGGCAGCCGAGTTCGACCTGCATCCGCTCTCCGTCGAGGACGCGATGGAAGCGCATCAGCGTCCGAAGCTGGAGCGCTACGGCGAGACGCTCTTCGTCGTCCTGAGCGCCGCCCGCTATCTGGACGCGGTCGAGGAGGTCGACTTCGGCGAGCTGCACGTGTTCGTGGGGCCCGACTTCGTGATCACGGTCCGGCACGGCGCGGCGCCGGACCTCTCGGCGGTGCGCCGCCGCATGGAGGACAGCCCGGAACTGCTGAGACTCGGCCCGGAGGCTGTGCTCTACGCGATCCTCGACTCCGTCGTCGACGGTTACGTCCCGGTGGTCTTCGGCGTCCAGAACGACATCGACGAGATCGAGACCGAGGTCTTCCGCGGTGACCCCGCGGTCTCCCGCCGTATCTACGAACTCTCCCGCGAGATGGTCGAGTTCCAGCGCGCCACCCGCCCGCTGGTCGGCATGCTGCACAGCCTGATGGCCGGCTTCGCCAAGTACGGCACGGACGAGGAGCTCCAGCGCTACCTCCGCGACGTCGCCGACCACGTCACCCACACCAGCGAACGCGTCGACGGCTTCCGCCAGGCCCTCACCGACATCCTCACCGTCAACGCGACGCTGGTCACCCAGCAACAGAACGCCGAGATGCGCGCGTTGGCGGAGGCGGGCTTCGAACAGAACGAGGAGATCAAGAAGATCTCCTCCTGGGCCGCCATCCTCTTCGCCCCGACCCTCGTCGGCACGATCTACGGCATGAACTTCGACCATATGCCGGAGTTGCACTGGGTACTCGGGTACCCCTTCGCGATCGTCCTGATGTCGCTTGTCTGTACCAGTCTGTACGTCATCTTCAAACGGAAGGACTGGCTCTGAGCAATCGCCCTGAGGGGCGTCGCCACGGGGCCGGCGCGGTGGCCCGTACGGCTACGGCGTGCATGTCGTGCACCAGCGCCAGGACGACGGGGCGGAACGGATCGGCTTCTTCCTCGAAGCCACTGACCGGCAGGTCACCGAGGACACTCCGGTGCCGCCGTCCCTGGACGAGAGCGTCCCCCTCATCGGCGGAACGGCGCCCGCTGCCGCGGGCATGACCGGTGCGGGCAGTGCGATCGCCCTCCTGGACACGGGGGTTGCCACCCATCACCGTTCCTCAAGGGGCGGGTCGTCGCCGAGGCGTGCTTCTCACCGATCGACGCCGACTACTCCGCCACCAGTCTGTGCCCGAACGGCACCGAGGAGCAAGAGGGCACCGACTCGGCCGACTCAGAGACCGGGCCGTGCGCGACCATCACCACATGCGACCACGGAACCCACGTGGCCGGCATCGCCGCAGGCAATGGCAAGGACATCGCCGGAGCCCCGGCTCGCGGTGTCGCTCCCGGTGCCGACATCGTCGCCATCCAGATCTTCAGCAAGTTCACCTCGGAGGACTACTGCGGAGCCGGCGACGCACCGTGTGTCCTGAGCTTCACCAGCGCCCAGCTCTCGGCGCTCGAGAAGGTGTGGGAACTCAAGCAGTCCGGAACCCCGCTCGTCGCGGCCAACCTCAGCCTCGGCAGCGGCCGGTACGCCAGTGCCTGCGAGGACGACCCGCGCCAGGCGGTGATCGATCAGCTGCTGGACACAGATGTCGCCACCGTCGTCGCGGCCGGGAACGACGGATACACCGACGCGGTCAGCGCGCCCGCCTGCATCTCCTCCGCGCTCGCGGTCGGTGCCACGACCGACGACGATGAACTGTCCACCTTCACCAACCGCGGCCCGCAGCTCGACCTGTTCGCCCCCGGCACCAGCATCGTCTCCTCCGTCCCCGGCGGCGGATACGTCTCCAAGAGCGGCACCTCCATGGCCGCCCCGCACGTGGCCGGTGCCCTCGCGGTCCTTCGGCAGGCGTTCCCCACCAGAAGCATCGCGTCCCTCGAAGCGCTCTTGAAGGCCACGGGAAAGCCCATCACCTATACCGGCGCCAGCACCCCCCGCATCGACATCGGCCAGGCACTCAGCCACACGTCGGACAAGCCCGGTGACTTCAACGGCGACGGCAAGTCCGACGCCGCCTACCTGTACGACTACGGAGCCAACTCCGACGGCACCAGCCACTCCGCCCTGTGGCTGCAGACCTCGAACGGCACCGGCTTCAACAAGCCCGTCAAACTCTGGGACTCGGGCACCGGTTCCTGGACCTGGGACCGGACCAGAACCACCTGATCCCCGACGCGATCACCTGACAGAGCACACCCGAAACACGGAGCCCCGGATGGCGGAACACACCGCCACCCGGGGCTCCGTCCCGTAGTCAGAAGGGTCCTGCGCGCTGCCGACCTCGACACCCCGCGGACGTCCCCGGCGGGATACACGCTGCGCATCCGGTCCAGGGCCGCCGTGCAGGAAGCCGTGTCTCACCGGACAACTTGCGCGGTCGTCTCCATGCACCAGCCCCCACCGGCCAAGATCAATCGCAGGTCCGCTCGTTAGGGTCGGAGGCATGACGACACCCCTTGCCGGCAGTGCCTTCGACTCGCTCCGTCTCGACGCCGTGCGCGACCAGGAGGCGCTGCGTCGGGCGTACGAACTCCCCAGTGACGCGGCCGTACGCAAGCAGATGACCGAACTCACCGAGCAGACGCGGCGGTTGATCGGCTGCTCATCGCTGGTCCTGATCGCCAGCGCGGACGCCGAGGGCAACTGCGACGTCTCCCCGCGCGGCGGCCCCGCCGGGTTCGTCGCCGTCCTGGACGCACGGACGGTGGCGATACCGGACGCGACCGGCAACAAGCGGCTGGACACCCTGCAGAACGTCATCGCCACCGGACGGGCCGGGCTGCTGTTCGTCATCCCGGGGCGCACCACGACGCTCAGGGTGAACGGCCGGGCCTGCGTCTCCACCCGCCCAGAGCTGTTGTCGCAGCTGACCGCCGTGGGAAAGCCGCCGGCCAGTGCGCTGGTGCTGGGGATCGAGGAGGTCTACCCGCACTGCCCCAAGTCGCTGCTGCGCAGCGGGGCCTGGAAGCCGGAGCAGTGGCTGCCGGCGGACGCCCAGCCGACCTCGGCCGAGGTGACGCTGGCCCAACTGCGGATACCGGAGCTGACGATCTCCGACATCGAGCAGGCGGAGGCGGACTCGCTGAAGTACCGATACGAGTAACGGACCGATCCGCGGATCAATGACCTGCTGAAGGCAACCGCCTGATCACGGCATCGCACAGGCTCTAGTTGGTGCCGGCGGTGAGTTCGCTGAAGAGTTTGTTCGGGGTGTCCGAGGTGAACTGGCGCTGCAGTTCGGCTCGGGCGACCTGCTTGCGGAACTCCCCCTCGTGGCCGGTGCAGCCGGCGTTGTGCATGGTGTCGGTGATCCAGGTGGCGAACGCCTGGTAGTTCCAGATGTGGGGCGGGCAGGTCTCCGAGTAGCTGTCGAGGAGGCCGGGATCGCCTTCCTTGACCTCGTGGATGACGGCACGGGCGAAGACCTCGGTGTCGTGGAGGGCCAGGTGGATGCCCTTGGCGCTCATCGGCGGGACGATGTGGGCCGCGTCTCCGAGGAGGTAGAGCTTGCCGTGGCTCATCGGGTCGAACACCACGCTGCGCAGCGACACGATCCGCTTGTCGATGATCTCGCCGGTCGACACGAGAGTTCCGAACCGGGCTTCCAGTTCGCTCCAGACGCGCTCGTCCGGCCACTGCTCGGGGGTGTCGTCGATCGAGCACTGAAGGTAGATGCGGCTGGGTAGCCGTGCGGTAGCCAGGCAGCCCCTTGGAGCGGCGCTCCCTCTGGTTCGGGGTACGTCGGCGAAGCTTGGCGGTCTTTCGGCATCAGGCGTCAGTTTACCGGTGGCTCGGCTGCTCCGGTGGAGCCGACCGTCGCCCCGATCACGGACCGACGTGGACATGTGCCGCCCACAAGGACGGCAACTCGATGTATTTGTTGCGTTGTTCGCGCATCGTGTTGTGCAACGCGGCGGCAACCCTGTCATCTTCGATCCTGCCCGTGGAGCTGAGCAGGCTGGAGTAGAAACGGTCGGCGACCCGGGCGGCCAGGCGGTCATTGACTTCCCAGAGAGTGCCGATCACATGGCGGAATCCCGCGAGTTGGAATGCTGACGTGAGGTGGATCGCCTCATCCACCAGGCGGAGGTCTGCGGTGAGCGCTGTTCGGCATGCCGACAGGTAGGCCAGCCGGGCTTGGTCCAAGTCGACCGAAGCGAGGCGGGCGATGGTCATCGGCGAGGTCTGGTGGTCGTGCAGAAGCAGTCCGCTGTGGGACGGATCCACCGCGTCGCTGACAGCGTGACAGGCGAAATGCGCGATGGAGCAGTCGGCCAGTCGGGAAAGGACATTGGCCGCTGTGGGGATCCCGTCGGGTGCCTGGTCTCCGCCGGTCCCCGGACTTTCGGTGAGCACGATGTGCCGCGGCAGCCGCCTTCTGAGGTTCTCGACTTCGCTGCGCACATAGGGCAGCGGCGGGGCGCCGGGCGTCGTCGGCATTGCCACGATCAGCGCCTTCCCCGGGGGAGCCGGAGCCATGGCTCCCTGTCGTGCGTGGCTCAGGGAACGGATCGTGGGAGTGTAGGAAGAGACGACGCGGTCCATGACCGTGTGGCCGGTCTTCTGCCGGTGCCGGCCGGCCGCGTGGATGGGCAGCAGTCCGAACGGGCCGCCGAGGACCCACCAGATCCGCGGCAGAGGCGCACCCTCCGATGGCGCGCCACGGAAGTTCAGCTTTTCGAGAACGGGCTCGGCAGCCGCTTCCCACAACCATTCCAGGACATCGTGCAACAGGCTTTGCGCACGGTCCAGTTCGCCATCTCCGACACCGGGATCCCGGACAGCGGCAAGGGAGGCATGGAACTGGAAGAGCTTTTCGCCGGCGGATTCGACGGTGAGCCCGGGCAGCTCGATGGTGGTGATTCCATCTGTCTGCACCAGGATGGCGTCGCTGCGGTGACGGCTGACGTTGTACACCACGATCGGGCCGCGGTGCGCCTGCTCTCTGAGCTGTTCCGCCACCGGCGGGAGATGGAAGGCGCGGAATTCGTCGAGCCTACGGATTTCAGCGATGGCCGCAGCGAATTGAGCGGCGATCTGATGCCGGTCGTGGATTTCGTGTTCAGGCGTGGCCGCCGTGGGCCCAGTGTTGTCGGAGGGTGAGTCGGCGCTGGAGGCGTGCAGTCGGTCGCGCAGCCGGATGTAGCGTGCCGCGAGTTCAGGGTGCCGCTGGTGCAGGTCCGTCAGGTCACTGCGGGTGTCGAGCGCCTGGCTGAGCAGTACGGCTCTGCCTTGCTCCAGCAGGCCCAGTGCCCGCGCCGCTCCGGCTCGGCCGTTGGCGGCCAGGGCCAAGGCGGCGGCGTCGCAGGCCAGACCCGTGAGATTTCCCAGTGCGTGCTGCTGGTCGGCGCGAGCGAGCTGCCGGGGGACGGTGTCCGGAAGAAGATGTACCGCGTTTTCCAGGATCTCGGCGGCGTAACGGGTGTTGCCCCGGCTCAGGGCTAGTTCCGCCGCGCGAGCTGCCGCGCTGATCCTCCATGCCGGGGTGCCGACGGCGTTCCGAGAGGCGTCGGCGTAGGCTTTTGCCGCGGCGTCCACGTCTTCCCCGTCCGTGGTTTCCTGGGCGCGGGCATCAAGGGCCCGGCCCAGGTTGTACTGGTAGACGACGCGGTGCGGATCGGTTTCGGAGGCGGCCTGGACTGCCGCCCGGGCTGTTTCGAGCGCCTCGTCCAGGTTCCCGGATTCCCCGCCGGTGCTTTGGTGTTGTTGGCGGAGGGAATCGCTGAGGTTGGAAAGACACAGTGTGTGGAGCGGATGGCCGGGCGGGGCGGCCAGGAGGGCCATGCGGCAGATGTCGACCGTCTCGTCCACGTGGGACGGCCGTCCGGTGGGTGTCGCCGGATAGCCCAGGGCGGCCGCCAGGGTGGACAGATGCAGAGCCCGGTTCTTGTGGCCGACGGGGGTGTTGTCGACCCCCTCACGGGCGGCGGCGATCGCTTCCTCAAGGTCTGCCGGTTCGCCGAAGCGCTCGAAGCGCCTCCGCAGGAATCCGCTCAGATTGGCCCAGAAGACAGCCGATTCGGATGTGTCGCTGGGCTGCGGGCGGGCGGTCCGGACGGCCTGACGCAGGTGCTCGATCGCTTCGTGGAGGTCGTCCTGTGCTCCGGTGCGTACGAACCGGTCTCCGAGCGCTGCTCCGAGATTGGAGAGGTTGGCAGCCCGGCCGGGGTCCTCACAGGGAGTGAGTCGCTCTGATTCGCGCAGCAGGGAAACCGCTTCGTTGAGAGAGTCCTGCTCCCCTGTGGCCCCGAACCGGTTCCGCAAGGCCGCTCCCAGATTCGACAGGACATTGGCACGGGCAGGGTCGCCTTCGGGGAAAGCCTCCAGAGCACGACGGCCTATCGCGATGGCCTCGTGGAGATACCCCGTCTCCCCGGTGCGTTCGAAGCGTTCCCGAAGGAGAATGCTGAGATTGCACAGCAGCCTGCCCTGCGCCTTGTCATCGTCGTCGGCATGCGCAGGGTGCACTGCCAGTCCATGTGCCTCGATCGCGTCGTTGAGGTGCTCGGTCGTCTCGGTGCTGCGGAACTGTGTCAGCAGGGCATCGGCCAGGTGGGCTCGGTACATCGCCCGGGCCGGGTCTTCGGGGTGCGCTGTCTGTACGGCCCGCCGCAGGACAGCGATCGCCTCAGCGAGTGGTTTCCAGTCGCCCGTGTCGTTGTGCCGTGCCTGCAGCGCCTCTCCCAGAGTGTGCAGAAATCCTGCCCTCTTCGGGTGGTCGGAGATACGCTGCACGGCTTCCCGGGCGACGGTGACCGCTGCCTCTAGATCGGACTGCGCCCCGTTCCTCTTGAACCGCAGCAGCACGGCTTCACTGAGTTTGGCCAAATAGAAGGCGCGGGATTCGCCCACTACGGGCGGCGTGGCTTCCACGATGCGGCCCCACAGGCCGGGAACGGCGGCACACAGTTCGGGGCCCGCTTCTTCCCGCATCTGCTGGAGCATGGCCAGCGCGACGGGGACGCTGGCTTGGGCGAGCAGGGGCATCAAGAGCTGCGGCAGGGGGATGCCGCCGGCCACGAAGCAGGGTGCGAAAACCTGTACCGCGGCCTCGGTCTCCTCGTCGTTCGAGCGTCCCTCGTGCTGCAGTGCCCACGACCGGTACCAGTACAGGGAGCCGAGCATGGTCCTGGCTTCACCGACATCACTGTCACGCAGGGCCCCGGTGAGACGACGGGCATCGGCCAGCGCCCCCGGCTCCAGTACCGCTGACAGATCTCCCGCTGTCTCGAATCGGCGCACGCGTGCAGCGACTGCCGCGGCGGGGTCCTCCGGCATGCCGCTCCCTTCACCCGCTCAGCAGGGAAAAGGTAGTGGCTCAGCGGGCGGACGGGGGGAGTCGAGCCGTACATGGCCATCGTCGATCAAATCTGGTCGTGTGCGCGCAGACGGCGGCGCATGACCAACCATCCACAGCCGAATCCGGGCACCGCCACAGCCAACGTCAGCGCGACGGGCGAGGCCCTGCCGGTGGCGGCGTGCGTGAGCACGGTGACGGACAGCCAGCCCGCGGCGGCACCGACCAGTCCGGCAAACACAGCACCGACTCGGCCCCGCCCGCGTCCGGGCGTCTGCGCCGGGGCCACGAGCCACAGAACCATGCTGCCCAGCAGGAGCGCCAGCGCTCCGAGCAGCGCGATGAGCGCGGGAATCGCGGGACGGGGAAGCAGAGGAATCCGGTACCCGAAGGTCTGAGCAGCGGCCAGGACCATCAGTACGGCACCGAGAAACGCGGCGTGCAGCAGATTCGTCTCGCTCTGCCGCTGTTGGAGAGCGTCCGCCTGTCGCTGGGTCAGCTCTCGGCGCCGCTGCAGAGCGTTCTCCGCCTCGGCCGCCACCGCCGCCAGCGCATCACGTGCGCGTTCCCGGTCCGCTTCCAGATAGATCAGTTCATCAGCCATGCGCTGGACGAACCAGCCGGCCAGGGCAAGATCGTCGGCGAACACGCCGGGCACGGCGGCGGTCACCCCGGCGCCGTCCCTGAACGCACGCATGTTCGCCTCGGCGATCTGCGCGGTGGTGCGCATCTCCCGCAACCGAGTGATCCACTGGGTGAGGCCCGCGGAACCGGCGGTCAGCGCCAGCAGCCGGTTGCGCCACAGGGCCAGTTCGTCGCTACGGACCTCCGGCTGTGTGTCGTCGCCCGTCGGGACCCTGTCCAGGACGGCGAGCGCAGCGTCCACGACCGTCCCCACGGCGGAGCCCTGATCGCTGTCGTGGGCCGCGTGCACCCTGATCTCGTAGCGGAGTTTGGCCGCGTTCGCCAGGTAGCGAGCGAACGGAGGCGGTGCGCCGCCGCCCTGGCTCCACAACCAGCGCTCGACCTCCTGCGGCTCGTTCCCGCGGTCGGCGGCAACGGCGGCGAAACGGCGTTGCCGACGGGCCCCGGAGCTGTCGGCCACCTCCCACACGGTGACCGGCGGGTGTGCCACCTCGACGCCGTGCCCCAGACGCGTCGGCGATGCGGCGGAGGACAGCCCGGCCCGGATCTCCTCCTCCACCGCCCGGGCACTCACCGGCGACGTGTCGTCCGCACCGTGGTACGCGACGAACAGCCGGGCCTCGCCGACGGTCCACTCCTGGCTGGCACCTGCGACGTGCGTCCACCTCCGGTCCCACTCCCCCCAGGACCCCTCGGCAGCCGCGTCGGGCGAGAGTGCCACCGACAGACACAGCAGTTCGTGGTGCCTTTGCACGATCGCCTGTGACAAGCCGTCATGGCTGCGCCGCGCCGCCAGCCCCCCGGTCCCGGGCAAGTCCTGAAGCTCTTCGGGAAGCGCGTCGGGCAGCCCGGTCGCCGCTACGGGACGTGTCATACCGAGACCCGGCCCACACATCGCCCATACCTCGCGGAGCCGCCGATAGGACACGCCCGCGCGCGTTCCGGTCGTGGCTATGAACAGATGGACGACGAGGGACTGGTCAGTGAGGGTCGTCACCGTCTGGTTCGTCCTCCCCGGGATCCCTGGCTTCGCTCCGCAGCGCGTGTACCAGCCGGTTGGCTCGTTCCAGCAGTTCGGGCGGTGCAGGTTCGCCCTCCTCGCCGAGCCGCGTCCGGATCCGCGTGGGCGTCACAAGCTCCAGCTGTCCCGCCGCTGCGTTCAGGACGTCCGGATCCCCCGACCTCAGCCCGCTCTCCAACCCGTCCAGCGCGCGCCCCACACGGGCCCACCCCATCGGCGTCAGCACCAGACCGACGATGCCGGCCACTGCCTCCGCGGCATCGTTGCGCTCCTCGGCACCGTCCGCCCCGGCAACGCCCTGCTCCGACAACTCCATGCCGGACAGGGTAATTGAGCGGAACACGGCTACTGTCCGTTTCCCCCTCACCGGCAATCGGCCGCTCCAGCCGCCATGCCTTCCCGGGCAGCCCTGGACGCCTGTCCCGGGGGCGTGGAGGCTCAACCCGCAGGCGCAATAGTGACCTTGACGTGTTTCATCAGGGGCTGGTCGCTCTGGAGGCTGTAGTCGCCGATCGCGCACAGCACGTTCATCTCCGGCATGTACCCGGCCGCGCAGCCGCGCGGGATGTCGTAGGGAATGGCCAGGTAGCCGTGGAGATTGCGGTGGCTGCCGTCCTTGGCGGTGCTGACGATGTCGACCGGGGTGAACTCGGAGATGCCGCGTTCCCGCATGTCGTCCTCGTTCATGAAGACGAGTGTGCGCAGGTTCTTGACGCCCCGGTAGCGGTCGTTGTCTGAGTAGATCGTCGTGTTCCACTGGTCGTGGGAGCGCATGGTGCCGAGCGCCAGCGTGCCGGGAGCGGGGACCACGTCGGGCAGGGGGGCCGTGGAGAACTCGGCGCGTCCCGTCGGAGTGAGGAAGACCAGTTCGCGGGCGGGCTGCTTGATGCGGAAGCCGAGCGGCAGCCGCACGCGGCGGTTGCAGTCCTCGAACCCGTCGAGGGCCCGCGCCATCGTGTCGCGGATGCGGTCGTAGTCCTCGATGTACCACTCCCACGGAGTCTCGCTGTCCGGAAGGGCGGCGCGGGCCATTCCGGCGATGATCGCGGGCTCGGACAGCAGGTGCTTGGAGGCGGGGCGCTTCATGCCGATGGACAGGTGGACCATGCTCATCGAGTCCTCGACCGAGGTGCTCTGGACGCCGCCTCGCTGGTGGTCCTTCTCGGTCCGGCCCAGGCACGGCAGGATGAGCGCCCGGCGGCCGTGGACGAGGTGGCTGCGGTTGAGCTTGGTGCTCACCTGGACCGTGAGGTCGCAGTTGCGCAGCGCCGCGTAGGTGTACGGGGTGTCGGGCGCGGCCAGGGCGAAGTTGCCGCCCATGCCGACGAACACCTTCACGTCGCCTCGGTGCATGGCGTGGATGGTGGCCACCGTGTCCAGGCCGTGCTCGCGGGGCGGGTCGATCCTGCAGACCTCGGCCAGCCGGTCCAGGAACTCCTCACGGGGGCGGTGGTCGATGCCGCACGTCCGGTTGCCCTGGACATTGCTGTGGCCGCGCACCGGCGAGGGCCCGGCACCTTCCCTGCCCAGATTGCCGCGCAGCAGAAGGAGGTTGACGATCTCGCGCACGGTGTCGACGCCGTGTTCGTGCTGGCTGACACCGAG
Source organism: Streptomyces sp. NPDC060027 (assembly GCF_042737005.1). NCBI lineage: Bacteria > Bacillati > Actinomycetota > Actinomycetes > Kitasatosporales > Streptomycetaceae > Streptomyces > Streptomyces sp. NPDC060027. The sequence goes on along the minus strand of NZ_JBHWVI010000041.1, from coordinate 39,062 downwards.
ACACCAGCTGATGATGGAGCGGTCGGCGTCGCGGTAGACACGGGCCGCCTTGAGGATGCCGTCCCGGTCGATCCCGGACTGGAGCTCGATCTCGTCCCAGGACGTGGCCTCGCACACCGCGCGGTACTCGTCGAAGTACGCCGTGTGACGGTCGATGAACTCCTGGTCGACGGCCTTGGGATCGGTCCCGGACTGCTCCAGGACCGCCTTGGCCATGCCGCGCAGGAGCGCCATGTCGCCGCCGATGCGGGGCTGGAGGTTCAGGGTGCTGGTCCGGGTGGACTTGAAGAGGGCCATGTCCGTGAAGTCGTGCGGAACGATGGTGCGGGTGGCGGCCGCCTCGACCAGCGGGTTGACGTGCACGATCTGGGCGCCGCGGTGGTAGGCCTCGGCCAGGGCGGTGAGCATCCTGGGCGCGTTGGAGGCGGCGTTGACGCCCATGATGAACAGGGCGTCGGTGGTCTCCCAGTCCTTGAGGTCGGCGGTCCCCTTGCCGGTGCCCAGGGACGCCTGGAGGGCCCGGCCACTGGCCTCGTGGCACATGTTCGAGCAGTCGGGCAGGTTGTTCGTGCCCAGTTCGCGGGCCATCAACTGATAGAGGAACGTGGCCTCGTTGCCGAGGCGGCCGGAGGTGTAGTACGACGCCTGGTTCGGGTCGTCGAGTTCCCGCAGGGCACGGCCGACCAGTGCGAACGCGTCGCGCCAGCTGATCGGCACATAGTGGTCCGACTCCGGGTCGTAGACCATCGGCTCGGTCAGCCGGCCCTGGTCCTCCAGGGCGTAGTCGCTCCAGCCGAAGAGTTCGGTCACCGAGTGGGCGGCGAAGAACTCGCGGCCGACCCGCTTCCCCGTCATCTCCCAGGTGACGTGCTTGATGCCGTTCTCGCAGATGTCCAGGTGCAGGCCCTTGGTGTCGTCGGGCCACGCGCATCCGGGGCAGTCGAAGCCCGTGTTCTCGTGGTTCATGCGCATGATCGCCCGCGGGCCGTCCACGAGGGCGCGTTCGCGCACCAGGAAGCGGCTCACGCTCTTGGCCGCACCCCAGCCGGCGGCGGGGTGATGGTACGGGTGGAATTCCGGTTCGCCCTGGGGGTCGGGCCCCACATGGGGCTCCAGGCCCTCCTGGCCGTCCTGGGATGCGTTCAAGAGTCTTCACTGAGCCTAGGACTGGGGTCGTCGTCCGTGGTTCGCGGCGTGCTTGCGGCGGCTCTTCTTCTTCCGGCGTCGCTTCGAGGACACGGGAACCTCCCTCACTGGCAGGACATCGGGAAGCGTCCTGAACTCCGGGGTTCCACGATTCCATACATCACAAACCGTCGCGATTCGACCCGGCGGCGCATCGAAATACGTGGATATGCTGTAAATCGTCCCATTCAGCTCATTCTTCGGTACCCCTAGGAGCAGGCATGCCCAGCGAACCCGCCCCCATCAGCGAGGCTGCCCGGCACGCCCTCGAGCAGGAACTCGCCGACCTCCGCACCGAGCGGGGAACGGTCGCGGCGACCCTGCGGGACTCCGACGCGGAGGTGGGCGACAGCGCCGACGAAGCGGACGAATTGCAGCGCGCCGACGTTCTCCGGCGGCTGGACGACCGTATCTCCGACATCACCACACGCCTCGGTCAGGCGGAGTTGGCCGGCCCGCCGCCCACCGACCTGGTCGGCGTGGGCAGCACGGTCACCGTGCGGTTCTCGGACGGCACGGTGGAGACCGTTCAAATCGGCGCGACCGCCGCGGTGTTGGACCGGACGCTCGTCACGGCCGACAGCCCGCTCGGCAGCGCGCTGCTCGGCCACCGGGCGGGCGACACCGTGAGCTTCGAGGCACCCGACGGCCCCGCGAGCGCGGCGGTGGTCTCGCTGGGCGAGTCACCCGACCACAACGGCTGACCGCGGCGACCGACCGGCCCCGCCGATTCCCGTAGCGGGCCGGCTCCGCTAGTTCTCGTAGCGGGAGGGCGGGAAGGGGTCCCGGGACCGCCGGGTGACGTTGCCCGTCGGAATCCGGCCGGCGCCCACCTCGAGATCGATCTCCTCGCGCTCTCTCCTGTACGCGGATTCGGGGTCTTCCGTCGGACCGGCCACCAGACCGGCTTCCCGCCGCTCGCGCTCCGTCCGCGCGTACAGCTCGTCGTCGTTCACCCGCAGGGGCATTCCCCTGTTGTGGGCGTGCTCCGGATCGCCTTCGACATCCCGGTTGGACTTGTGGTGCGTCATGCGCCGCCTCCTCAACTGACTACCCGGCGTTCACGCGCCCGGGTACGCCTTCGATGTCAGGAGTCCTCCGTCCCGTCCTTCGTCGTACGTTCCATACTCGTTCGCCGATTCGCCGGCGGCCTGCCCGCTGCCCCGCTCCGGCTCCGGGCCGTCGCCCGGGGCGCCCTTGCGCACGGTGCAGTGGACGGAGCCGTCCCGTCCGTCCGCGACGATCGTGTCGCCGGGTTCGGCCTCGCCACCGAGCAGCAGCTCCGCGATGCTGTTGTCGAGTTCCGTCTGGATCGTGCGCCGCAACGGCCGCGCGCCGAACTCCGGTTGGTGACCATGGGCGATCAGCAGTTTCTTGGCCGCCTCCGTCACCTCCAGCTTCATGCCCTGCGCGCGCACCCGGCGTTCGCTCTGCCCGAGCAGATGACCGACGATCTCCGCCAGGTCGTCCTCGGTGAGACTGTGGAAGATGATGATGTCGTCGATGCGGTTGAGGAACTCGGGCAGGAACCGGGTCCGCAGCTCGCCCATCAACGCGTCCTTGAGCTCGGACACATCCCCCTTGTGGTCGAGGATGCGGTGGGCGCCGATGTTGGACGTCATGATCACGACGCAGTGCCGGAAGTCGACGGTGCGGCCCTGGCCGTCCGTGAGCCGCCCGTCGTCGAGGATCTGGAGCAGCGTGTTGAAGACATCGGGGTGCGCCTTCTCCACCTCGTCGAACAGGACCACGCTGTACGGCTGCCTGCGGACCTTCTCGGTGAGCTGGCCCGCTTCGTCGTAACCGACGTATCCCGGGGGCGCTCCGACGAGACGCGCGACCGTGTGCTTCTCCTGGAACTCGCTCATGTCGAAGCGGATCATGCGGCTCTCGTCGCCGAACAGCAGCTCCGCGAGGGTCTTGGCCAGCTCCGTCTTGCCCACGCCGGTGGGGCCGAGGAAGAGGAAGGAACCCACGGGGCGGTTCGGATCGCCCATGCCCGCCCTGTTGCGGCGTACCGCCTGCGAGACGGCGGTGACCGCCTCGTCCTGGCCGACGATACGGGCGTGCATCTCCTCCTCCAGCTTGAGGAGCTTCTCCTTCTCGCTGGCGGTGAGTTGGGACACCGGGATGCCGGTGCGCCGGGAGACGACGTCCGCGATGTCGCGTGCGGTCACGGACACGACACCGGCGCGCCGCTCCTCGATCCCCGCGAGCTCGCCCTCCGCCTCCGCGATCCGCCCCTTCAGGTCTCCCGCCCGCTCGAAGTCCTCGGCGGCGACGGCCTGATCGCGCTCTCGGCGTAGTTTCGCGATGCGGTCCTCGCGTTCGGCGACCTCGGTCGAGCGGCCGGCGCCGCGCAGCCGCACCCGCGCGCCCGCCTGGTCCATCACGTCGATCGCCTTGTCGGGCAGGAACCGGTCGCTGATGTACCGGTCGGAGAGTTCCGCCGCGGCGGCCAGGGCGCCGTCGGCGAAGCGGACCTGGTGGTGCGCCTCGTACGCGTCGCGCAGTCCCTCCAGGATCTGCACGGTCTCCTCGACCGTCGGCTCCGGAACCAGCACCGGCTGGAAGCGCCGTTCGAGCGCGGCGTCCTTCTCGACGTACTTGCGGTACTCGTCGATGGTCGTCGCACCCACCACGTGCAGCTCTCCGCGGGCGAGCGCAGGTTTGAGCATGTTGCCCGCGTCCATCGAGCCCTCGCCCGTCGCGCCCGCCCCGACGACCGTGTGCAGTTCGTCGATGAAGAGGATGATCTCTCCCTCCGACGCCTGGACGTCCTCGATGACCTTCTTCAGCCGCTCCTCGAACTGCCCGCGGTACTGGGCACCCGCCACCATGCCGGACAGGTCGAGCGAGACGACGCGCTTGCCCTTCAGGGTGTCGGGCACATCGCCGGACACGATGCGCTGCGCGAGTCCCTCGACGATCGCGGTCTTTCCTACGCCCGGCTCTCCGATGAGCACGGGGTTGTTCTTGGACCGTCGCGAGAGGATCTCGATGGTCTGCTCGATCTGCTCGGCCCGTCCGACCACCGGGTCGAGCCGCCCGCCCTTCGCCTCTTCCGTCAGGTCCCGTCCGAACTCGTCCAGGGTCGTGGCGGGCTTCTCGGGCTCGGCGGGACGGCTGTCCGGCCGGGCGGCCCGTTCCGTGAGGCCCGCCAGCTTCTGCGCGTCCTGCCCCTCGGCACGCAGCAGCTGGGCGGCACCGGTGTCGGCGTCGCCCAGCAGGGCGCCGAGAATGTGCTCGGGCCCGATGTAGGACACACCGGCCGCCTGCGAGCGGGCGAACGCGGTGGCGAGGGTGCGTTTGGCCGCCGGGGTGAGGCCCGGTTCCGAGGACGGTTCGCTGGTCTCCCGGGGAAGCACCTCGGCCAGCTGGGAGGCGAGGGTGTCGGGGTCCACGTCCGCCCGGGCCAGCAGCGAGCGCGACGGTTCTACGCGCGTGGCGGCCCAGAGCAGATGCTCCGTGTCGAGATCGGACGAGCCGTCCTGCAGGGCACGCCGCGCGGCCAGGTTGAGGAGTTCCTGCGAGGACTCCGTCAGCAGTCGTCCGATGGGCACTCGCTGCACTGCCGGGGGTGATGACGCGGGCGACATCCCGAAGAAGCGGTTCAGCATCTCACCGAAGGGATCGGACGCGCCGAAACCGTACGACGACATCGACATGGGCAGCTCCCGGTGCGGTGTGAGTCCTTACCACCATTTCGCGGCGCCTATTGCTCCGCAACCGGAGCGGCCATCCACGACACCAGGCCCAAGGCCTGCGGAGATGCCCTGGAGAACGGGCAAAGCGCCGCAGGGAAAGGTGCGTTGGCGGACTCCGGAGAACGGGCACGGAATCCGGGCCCGGCCCCGTTTCCCCGGCAGGGCGGAACGGGGGTCGGACCCCGCTCCCGGCAGGGTCAGGCCGTGTCCGTGCTCGCGTCGCTCCACGGGTCGAGAGCCACCACGGCCTCGTCCGTGTGGACCAGGAACGTCAGGGTCTGGCGGAAGTACAGGTCGATGCCGATGGAGTCGTGGGCCGTGTAGCCGATGGCGAGATCCTCACCGAGCCGCAGCTCGTAGTCGCCGCCCCGGGTGGTGAGCAGGAAGGCCCCTTCCATGGCGGGGGCCCAGATCAGCCGGCCGTCGAGCATCCGGCCGAGGTGGGCGGCGATGGGGTAGCCGTGGTCGGAGGTCTCGCTGACCGCCGTGTACGCCTCCGCCCCCAGCAGCAGCGCGTACGGGCCCTGCACGCCTGCCAGCCGGAGGGTGCTCAGCGCGTGGCTGACCGCGTCCGGGAAGTCGCGCGGCTCCGCGGGAAGACGGAGCACGGGGTTGGAGGTGCGTGCGCGAAGACCGTCGATACCGGCCGCCGTGTACCCGTTGAAGACGGTCTGGTCCTCGGCGAAGGCCATGGTGCGGGCGGCGTCCTTGACCGGTTGCCAGTCGGAGTCCTTGGCGCCCCGGTCGACGTCGTCGACGGCGGCACGGCTCACCCTGAACGGCACGGTCAGCTCGACCAGGGGCTGTACCTGGCGCAGCCGTGCGGCGACACCGGGTGACGGCCCGTCGATGCCGGACAGGTGGCCCGTCCCCACGGCCGCGCGTTCGGCGCCGTCGGGGCCCGAGACGTCCACGGCGCGTCGGCCGGCGAGGTTGCGCCGGAAGGTGCGGCGCGCCTCGTCCTCGATCTCGGCCCAGGCCGCGGGTGTGATGGGGGCGAGTTCGCGGTGCAGGTTGCCGGTGCCGTCGAGCGTGGTCATGGTCGGACTCCTTTGAGGCTGCCGATCCCCAGTGAGCCGTCCGCCGCCGCCGGCTCGCAGGAACCGGCGGGGAGGTCGACTGCCGGCTCGCCGGAGCCGGCGGGGAGGTCCGCCGCCCGCTCGCCCGGAGCGGCGGGCAGGTCGTCGAGGAAGTCGACGGTCGGCACGTGGAAGAGGCATCCGGTGATCGCGGTCGAGAAGTCGAGGATGCGGTCGTGCGGGGCCCGGCCGTCTCCGAGGAACATGTTCCGCAGCATCTGCTCGGTCACCTCGGGGGTGCGGGCGTATCCGATGAAGAACGTGCCGAACTCGCCTTCTCCCAGGGTGCCGAACGGCATGTTCTCCCGCACGATCTTGCGTTCGCTACCGTCCTCGTCGGTGATGGTGTTCAGCGCGACATGGGAGTCGGCCGGCTTGACGTCGTCGGGGAGTTCGACGTTGGCGAGCTTCGTGCGCCCGATGACCTTCTCCTGCTCGTCCGACGGCAGCGCGTTCCACGTCCGCAGGTCGTGCAGGTACTTCTGGATGATCACGTAACTGCCGCCCTCGAACGCGGGGTCCTCGGCACCGACGAGCACGGCTTCGGCGGCGGGCCGTCCCTCGGGGTTCTCGCTGCCGTCGACGAAACCGAGCAGGTCGCGCTCGTCGAAGTACTTGAACCCATGGACCTCGTCGACCACCGTGACCGCGCCGTCCAGTCGTTCCACGATCAGCCGGGCCAGTTCGAAACACAGGTCCATCCGTTGGGCCCGGAGATGGAACAGGAGATCTCCCGGCGTGGACGGGGCCCGGTGGCGCCTTCCCGTCAACTCCACGAACGGGTGCAGCCCTTGGGGGCGAGGGCCGCCGAACAGCCGGTCCCAGACCGCCGATCCGATGCCGACGATGCAGCCGAGCTCGTCGCCGGGCGCCCGGAAGGCGACGGAACGGCGCAGCCCCGAGACATCCTCCAGCAGGCCGCGGACCGTGTCCTCGTGCCCCGGCCTGACGGTGACCACGAGGAACACGGTGGCCCTGGCCGGTCGAGAGATCACAGCCTGTGGCTCGGCCAAGGGTCGGCCTCCTCATGAGACGTGGAGGTGTCCGTCGTGCGCGGACCGATCGGTTCTTCCTCCCATCCTGCTTCGTCCCGGGGGAAACCGCGCGGGAAACGGGCGCGCCGACGGTGCCCTCAGCCGCTCACGATGCCCACGACGACGTTGATGGCCGTGGCGAGAATGCTGGTGCCGAAGACGTACGACAGGAGGGAATGCCTCAGCACGATCGAGCGGATCGCCGAACTCGAGACGTCGGTGTCGGAGACCTGATAGGTCATTCCGAGGTTGTAGCTGAAATAGAAGAAGTCACGGTACGCGGGCGGGTCGTCCGCGTTGAAGTCGATGCCGCCGTTGGCCTCGTAGTACACGTAGGCGTAGCGGGTGGCGTACATCATGTGCAGGGCGGACCAGGCCAGGAACACCCCGCACAGGGCGGTCACGGCCGCGGCGTGGCCGTTGTCGGCCTGGCCGCGCACGAGCAGCAGCACGATGGCGAACAGCCCGCACAGGGCGACCGCGACCACCACGAGTTCGTCGGTCAGGGGCCGGAAGTCCTCGCGGCGCGCGTTGCCGCGGGTCGCCGCGGCGTTCATCGGCCACAGCACCAGCCAGCCCGCCAGGACGAAGAACAGTTCGGTGGCGGCGATCCCGGCCAGCACGCCCAGGATGACGTCGGTCGGCAGTGCGACGGCCACGCCCACCAGGGCGCCGATGACCACCGCGCCCGTCAGGCGCGGTACGGCATCCAGGGGCAGGATCATCCTCATACACGGCCACGGTATCCCCGTGGCAGCCGGTCGGCCCGGCTCACCCCTGGGTCGGCGACGGACCGGCTCGCTCCGGGGCCGCTTCTCAGACGGGAAACAGCAGGCAACTGCTGGTGGTGTGGGCGAGCAGCCGGTCGGCCGCGTCGAAGAGCTCGGCCTGGGCGAGGGCCGTACGGCGGCCGCTGTTGACGACGGTGCCGACCGCGCGGACCGGGCCGGTGTCCACGGTGATCGGCCGCAGGAACTTCACGGTCAGGTCGAGTGAGGTGTATCCGGTGCCCGGGGGCAGCACGGACTGCACGGCGCACCCCGCCGCGGAGTCGAGCAGGGTGGCGTAGACGCCGCCGTGAACGCTTCCGATGGGGTTGTAGTGCTCCTCCCCCGGGACCAGGGCGAAGACCACCCGTCCGTGCTCGACCTCTTCGAGGGTCATGCCGAGGGTGGCCGAGATCGGCGGTGCGGGCAGCCGTCCGGCCTGCATCTCGCGGAGGAAGTCGAGGCCGCTGTACCGGCCGACCGCGGCGGCGGAGACGGTCGGGTCCTCCCAGTCGTACGTGCGAGACCTGCCCATGACGCTCCCCGTTCCCTCGACGTTCCCTCGATCTGACTTTGCTTTCCGAAGCTAGCTAGTCCGACGTCTGGATGTCAATGTCACAGCCAGCCTACGATGGGGTCCATGACGTGGCTCGACACAAGCACCGAGAACTGCACGGTCCAGCGGACGCTCGACCTGATCGGCGAGAAATGGTCGATGCTGGTCCTGCGCGACGCCATGAACGGCGTACGGCGCTTCGAGGACTTCCGGCGGCATGTCGGACTCTCCGAGAGCGTGCTGGCGGACCGGCTGCGGAAGCTGGTCGCGGCCGGGATCCTGGAGACCGTTCCGTACAGCGAGCCGGGCAGCCGCACCCGGAACGAGTACCGGCTCACCCGCAAGGGCTGGGAACTGTGGCCCGCCATGATCGCCCTCAAGCAGTGGGGTGACCGCTACACGGCGGACCCCGAGGGTCCGCCCCTCGAGGTCGTGCACGCCGACTGCGGCGAGGAGGTGCGCACGACGGTCGTCTGCGGCGCCGGGCACGGCGCCCTGATTCCGCCGGAGGCGCGCACCCGCCCCGGCCCGTCGGCGAGGCGCGCCGACTCCCCGCCCGGCTGACGCCCGGCCGGGAAGGGGCCAGGAAACGGGACCGGTCACCGGGCCGCCTCGTGGTGCCGGAGCCCGGCTCGTGGCAGCGTGGCCTCGTACGGGCCGTCCCAGCACGTCGGACATGGACGTCCGGCGCACGGGCATCTGGTTCGCGTGACCGGCACAGCGGTGCCTCGCGTACGGCGACCGCGGCGCGGGAGGGACCGACCAGTGGAGGAACGATGAGCACGGAGACGGGGCCGCCGGCCCGCGAACGGTGGGCGGCGAGGGCCTCGCTGGCCGCGGCGGCGCTCGCCGTGGCGGTGCCGCTCGTCTTCGGAGGCGTACGCGGATTCCTGCTCCTCCTCGCCGCGCTCGCGGGCATGGCCGTCGCGGCGGCGGCCCTGTGGTGGACGCTGACCCGGCGAGGTCCGGTGCGCTGGATCGCGGGGCTGCTGGCGGTCGCCGTCCCCATCGCCGTCATCGTGGTCCTCGCGGTCACTCTGCTGTGGACCCTGCTGCTGTCCCCCGTGCTGTGGATCCTCGCGGTGTGGAGCGGCCGCTACGCGCTGCGGAGTGCCCGCGGCCGTGTCCGGCCCATGAAGGAGCACCGCACCCCACCGCCACGGCGTCCCTTCGTGCTGATGAATCCCCGGTCGGGCGGCGGCAAGGTGGCGCGGTTCGGACTCGTGGAGAAGGCCGAGCGGCTCGGCGCGCGCGTCGTCCTCCTCGACCCGGAGCACCATCAGGACGTCACCGCGCTGGCCCGGCAGGCGGTCGCGGACGGAGCGGATCTGCTGGGCGTCGCGGGCGGCGACGGGACGCAGGCGCTCGTCGCGGCCGTCGCCGCCGAACACGGTCTGCCGTTCCTCGTCGTCTCGGCCGGCACCCGCAACCACTTCGCCATGGACCTCGGCCTGGACCGCGACGACCCCTCCACCTGCCTCGACGCCCTGTCGAACGGGGTCGAACTCCGGGTGGACCTCGGCTTCGCCGGGGAGCACCCCTTCGTCAACAACGCCTCGTTCGGCGCGTACGCGGCCGTCGTCCAGGATCCCGCCTACCGCGACGACAAGATCGGCACCACCCTGCAGCTCCTTCCGGACCTGCTGACCCGCCAGCGCGGACCGCAGCTGACCGCCCGGGCCGCCGGCACGACGCTCGAGGCCCCGCAGGCGCTGCTGGTGAGCAACAACCCCTACCGCACGAACGACCCGGCCGGTCTGGGCCGCCGCGAGCGGCTCGACTCGGGACTGCTCGGCATCCTCGGCGTCAAGGTGGACAGCGCCGTCGAGGCCGCCGCCCTCCTGCTCTCCCCGGACCCCCAGGGGCTCTCGGTCCTCACCGCGCGCGAAGTGGTCGTCGGCGGTGACAGCGAGGAACTCGAGGTCGGCATCGACGGCGAGGCCATGATCCTGCCCACCCCGGTGCGCTGCCGTGTCGAGCCGGGCGTGCTCCGAGTCCGCGTCCCGAGGAAGCGGCCGGGCGTCCCCGCGGCCCAGCCCACCCTGGACTGGCGCCGGCTGCTCGCGCTGGCGATGCTCGTGGGCCGCACGGCCGGCGTACGACGACGCCCCGGCCACAAGCCGAAGCCGGAGCCACGAACCGACAAGCCCTGAGCACCGCTTCGACCGGCAGGGCTGTCAGCCGTCCCCCGCGGGAGGGAGGGGACCGCGCTCGGCGCGCGGGAGACCGCGCGGAAGACTGATGGCGAAGACCGTGCGGCCGGGACCGCTGGACAGGTCGACGGTGCCGCCGTGGGCGCGGACCAGGGAGCGGGCGACCGCGAGCCCCAGCCCGCTGCCGCCCCGGTCGCGGCTGCGCGCCTTGTCGACGCGGTAGAAGCGGTCGAAGACGCGTTCCTGCTCGGCGTCCGGGATACCGGCGCCGGAGTCGAGCACGCGGACGACCGCCGCCTCGGTGGAGACGGACAGTTCGACGCCCACCTCGGTGCCGGGCGGGGTGTGCACCGCGGCGTTGGTGAGCAGGTTGTCCAGGACCTGACGGATGCGCAGCGGGTCCAGGCGCAGCCGTACGGGTCCGGGGCCGACCGTCGCCGACAGGGCGTGGCCGGGGTGGCCCGCGCGGAAGGCGTCCACGGCGTCGCGGGTCAGCGCGGCGAGGTCGGCGTCCTCCAGGCGGAGCGGGGTCTCGACCTCGGCGGCGTCCAGACGGGCGAGCAGCAGCAGATCGTCGAGGAGGACACCCATCCGGGCCGCCTCGGCGCGCAGCCGGGCCAGGTGCTTCTCGCGTTCCGCGGGCTCGTTGGCGGCGGCGTACTGGAAGAGGTCCGCGTAGCCGCGTACGGACATCAGCGGGGTGCGCAGTTCGTGCGAGGCGTCGGCGACGAACCGGCGCAGCCGCTGTTCGGCCTCGGTGCGCACGGCGAGCGAGTCGTCGATGTGCTCCAGCATGGTGTTGAACGCGGTGCGCAGTTCCTGGACCTCCGGGCCGCCCTTCCCGCCGCCGGCGCGCACCGGGAGCCGGGCGGAGCCGGTGAGGTTGTGCGAGGTGATGCCCCGGGCGGTGTGCGCCATGTCGCTGATGGGCCGCAGGCCGCGCCGCAGCACCGCCCGGCCGGCCACGACGAGTGCCAGCAGGGCGAGGGCGAACGCCACGACCTGGACGGTGATGAGCTGCCGCACGGTGCCCTGGAGGTCGGCCATGGGCGCGGCGGTGACCAGGACCACTCCGGGTTCGACTTCGCAGGCGCGCAGCTTGTAGGCGCCCTCTCCGTCGATCCGCGCGTCGCGCAGGCTGTGCGCGGAGCCCTCGGGCGGCAGGGCCTCGGCGGCGGCCGTGAGGGCGACGGTGTCGGCGGGCACGTCGGCGGGTTCACGGAGCACGGCCCGGCCGCCCCTGACGTCGTACACGGCGGTGAACCAGCCGTAGTAGGGCTGCTGCTGCACGGTGCCGTGGGACGCCGCGTCCTTGGACTGGGCGATCTGGACGAGCTTCATCTGCTGGCCGAGCTGGCGGTCGAGATAGTCCCGCATGTACGTCGTCAGCGCCGTGCCCACGACGGCGAACACGACGAGCGACAGCGCGCCCATCCCGAGGGCGAGCCGGGTGCCCAGGCGGGTCCGGCGATACGCCTCCCGGAGGCCGCGCGAACGGCCGGCCGGAGCGCACGGCTCCCGGCTCCTCACGCGGCGACCTGCCGCACCACGTAGCCGACGCCGCGCACGGTGTGGATGAGCGCTGCCCCTGCGTCGTCGGTGCCGTCGAGTTTGCGGCGCAGCCGGCTGACGACGAGTTCGACGACGTTCGAGCGGCCGCCGAAGCCGTACTCCCAGACGTGGTCGAGGATCTGGGCCTTGGTGAGGACGGTGGGCGACTTGCGCATCAGGTAGCGCAGCACCTCGTACTCGGTGGGGGTGAGCGTGAGCAGCCGGCCGGAGCGCCGTACCTCGCGGGTGTCCTCGTCCATGGTCAGGTCGGCGACCGTGAGCACGGAGCGCTGGAAGCCGGGTCCCGCGCTGCGGCGCAGCACGGTGCGCAGCCGGGCCATGAGCTCCTCCACGGCGAACGGCTTGACCAGGTAGTCGTCGCCGCCCCGGGTGAGTCCGGCGACCCGGTCGGCGACTCCGTCGCGGGCGGTGAGGAAGACGACGGGCACCATCGTGCCGGACTGCCGCAACCGGTCGAGGACGGCGAATCCGTCCAGGCCGGGCAGCATCAGATCGAGCACCACGATGTCGGGGTGGAACGCGGCGGCCCGGCGCAGCGCCTCCTCCCCCGAGTTGGCCGTGACGGCCTCCCAGCCCTCGTAGCGGGCGACCGTCGCGACGAGATCGGCTATCGGAGGGTCGTCGTCCACGACCAGGAGGCGCACTTTTTCCACCCGCCCATAGTGCTTCACCCGTCGGGCGGCGCCATAGCCGCGGCGGCCGGTGATCCACATCGATAAGTACTTGAAAGTCGACCGACAGGAAAACGACAGCTCCCACCCGGCAGGCTCGGTATCCCCACGACCGAACGAGGAGCTGCCCTCCGTGACCACTGTCGAACGTGTCCAGCCGCCCCCTACGGCGATACGCCCGAGGGTGGTGGCCCGCACCGGCCTGTACGCCCTGCTGGCGGCGAACGCCGTCGTGGTGGCGGTGTTCTTCGTCCGGGCCGGGTTCGCCTCGAACACGCTGATCGTGCTGGGCCGGTTCACCGGCCTGTACGCCGCGCTGCTGATGGCCTTCCAGCTGGTGCTCGTCGCCCGGCTCCCCTGGCTCGACCGCCGGATCGGCATGGACCGGCTGACGTCCTGGCACCGCCGGGTCGGCTTCGGCCTGCTGTGGACTCTGCTGTCGCACGTGGTGTTCATCGTCTTCGGCTACGCCGAGGGGACCCCGACGGGCCCGGTGGACGAACTGGTGGAGCTGGCCACGACGGTCGAGGGGGTGCTGCGCGCGCTCGTCGCCCTGGTGCTGATCATGACGGTGGGCGCGGTGTCGGCCCGCTGGGCCCGGCGCCGCCTGGCGTACGAGACCTGGCACTTCATCCACCTCTACACCTATGTCGCGGTGGTGCTGGCGTTCACGCACCAGGTCGCGGCCGGCACGACCTTCACCGCGTCTCCCGTGGCCACGGCGTACTGGTGGACCCTGTGGGGCGGGGCGCTCGGCGCGGTGCTCGTCGGCCGGGTGGTGCTGCCGCTGTCGCGGAACCTGCGCCACCGGCTGCGGATCTCGGCCGTCGTACCGGAGTCCGACACCGTCGTGTCGATCTACGTCACGGGACGCGATCTCGACCGGCTGCCCGCCCGGGCGGGCCAGTTCTTCCTGTGGCGGTTCCTCACCAGGGACCGCTGGTGGCAGGCCAATCCGTTCTCCCTGTCGGCCGCGCCGGACGGCACCCGGCTGCGTCTGACCGCGAAGACGGCGGGCGACGGCACGGCCGCCCTGCGGCATCTGAAGGTGGGCACCCGGGTCTTCGCCGAGGGGCCCTACGGCGCCTTCACCGCCCTGCACCGCACCCGTCCGGAGACGCTGCTCATCGCGGGCGGCGTCGGCGTCACCCCGATCCGGGCACTTCTGGAGGACCTGCACGACCATGTGGTGCTCATCTACCGGGTGGCCGCCGACCGGGACGCCGTGCTCCTGGACGAGCTGCGCGAACTCGCCGACGCCAAGGGAGCCGAGCTGCATGTGGTGACCGGCCCGGCGACGCCGGACAGGCTGGCGCCGCGCGAGCTCGCCCGGCTGGTGCCTGACGTCGCCGACCGGGATGTCTTCGTGTGCGGGCCGCCCGGCATGACCAGCGCGGTGCTGCGCACCCTGGGCGATCTGGGTGTGCCCAAGGCGCAGATCCACTTCGAGCGTTTCAGCCTGGCGGGATGAGAGGGACACCGTGAAACGAGCACTGCCTGTCGTGGCCCTGTCGATCGCGGGCCTGATCCCGCTGTGGCGCTACGCACCGTCGCAGGACACCCCCACCACCACGGAGGCCGCCGAGCCCGCCCCGAACGCACCGTCGTCCCCCTCCTCTTCCTCCCCTTCCTCTCCTTCGTCGTCCTCATCGGGGGCGGCCTCGCGGGTCGTCCGGGGCAGCACGGTCACCACCTCGAAGGGTGCCGTTCAGGTCGAGGTGACCTTCGAGGGCGACGCGATCGGTTCGGTGCGGATGCTCCGGCAGCCGGACCACCCGCAGACCACCGCGGCCGTGCCGAAGCTGATCCAGGAGACGCTCCAGGCGCAGAGTGCCGACATCGACACGGTGTCGGGCGCCACGATCACCAGCGAGGCATACGTGACATCGCTCCAGGCCGCCCTCGACGCGAAGGGTTCGTGAGTGCGCCGCGTCGAACACGTCATGGGCTTCCCGGTCTCGCTGCTGATCGGCGACGAGGACGCCGTCGAGGAGACCGCGGACCCGGTGTTCTCCTGGCTGCGTGAAGTCGACGCGCGGTTCAGCCCGTTCAAGCCCGGCAGCGAGGTGTCCCGGCTGGGCCGGGGCGAGCTGGAGCGGGCCCGGATCAGTTCGGATCTGGCCGAAGTCCTCGGCGTGTGCGAGGAGTTCCGCGTCGCGAGCGGCGGCGCGTTCGACGTGCGGCTGCCCGGTCGCGGCCTCGACCCGTGCGCGGTCGTGAAGGGCTGGTCGGTGCAGCGGGCCGCGGAGTTGCTGACGGCGGCCGGGTTGCGCGCGTTCTGTCTCAACGCGGGTGGTGACGTGGTGACCGCCGGCGGTCCTTGGCGGGTGGGTGTACGCCACCCGGAACGGGCCGACGCCTTGTGCACGGTGCTGGAGATCGGCGACGGGGCGGTGGCGACATCCGCGCGGTACGAGCGGGGCGACCACATCCTCGACGGACGCACCGGCCGGCCGGCGACCGGCCTGCTCAGCGTCACGGTCGTGGCGCCGTCGCTGACCGAGGCGGACGCGACGGCCACGGCGGCCTTCGCGCTGGGCGCGGAGGGCGCCGAGTGGGCCGCCTCACGCGAGGGCTGCGAGGTGTTCGCGGTCGACACCGCCCACCGCGTCTTCCGCACGGCGGGTCTTCCCGTGGCGAGTTGAGCGTGGCGGGCGACGGCGCCCAGGGCGACGACGGGGTGGGTGGCGGGCGCTGATGCCCGTGGCGGGTTGAGCCTGGCGGGCGGTGCGCCGTGCTCAACCCGCCGTCGCGAACCGGGCGTCGCGAACCCGCCGTCGCGAACCGGGCGCCGCGAACCCGCCGTCGCGAACCGGGCGCCGCGGGCGGGGCGGCACGCCGCCCGGCGTGAGTGCCTCGCACCGAAACACGCCGGAAGCGTTGACGTGCCCCTGCCGGAAACCTATCTTCTGGTCGAACCTCCGCACAGCGTACGAGATTTCGAACATCTTGAGCCGTCAAAGGGGACTCACCGTGTTCCGCACCCGCCACTGGTTCGCCCTGGGAGCAGCGCTGACGGCGCTGCTCGCCTCCTTCCTCACCCAGCCCGCCGCCGCGGCCGACGGTCGGCCGTACACGAACCCGGTCAAGTCCCAGAAGGGCGCGGATCCCTGGCTGGAGTACCACAACGGCAGCTACTACCTGGTGACGACGTCGTTCACCAACGAGCTGACGATGCGCAAGTCGCCGACGCTGGCCGGGCTCGCCACCGCGCCCAGCGTGCGGATCTGGTCGGACACCACCTCCGGCCGCAACGCCAACTTCTGGGCACCGGAGATCCACCTCATCGACGGCAAGTGGTACCTGTACTACTCGGGAGCGCAGAGCGGGGCCGCCTGCTGCGACACCCAGCGCACCCACGTCCTGGAGAGCGCGGGCTCCGACCCGATGGGCCCGTACACCTACAGGAACACCCTCACCGGGTCCAATCTCGACCCAGGCGGCTGGTTGATCGACGCCAGTGTTCTCCGGTACGGCGGCAAGCTGTACCTGGTGGGCAGCGGCTCGGTCGGCGGCAGCAAGCAGAGCCTGGTCATCGCGCCGATGAGCAATCCGTACACGCTGAGCAGTTCGGCCTTCACCGTCATCTCCAGCCCCACACTGAGCTGGGAGACCTCCGGCGCTCCCGTCAACGAGGGACCCGAGCCCCTCTACCACGGCGGCCGGACCTTCCTCACGTACTCCGCCAGCTACTGCCAGACCGCCGACTACAAGCTGGGCCGGCTCGAACTGACCGGCACCGATCCGCTCAACCCCGCCTCCTGGACCAAGAAGCAGACCCCGGTCTTCCAGCGCAACGACGCCGCCGGGGTCTACGGCCCCGGCCACAACGGGTTCTTCACGTCGCCCGACGGCACCGAGAACTGGATCGTCTACCACGCCAACAGCTCCGCGAGCGGCGGCTGCGGCAACGGGCGTACGACCCGGGCGCAGAAGTTCACCTGGAACGCCGACGGCACGCCCGAGTTCGGCACCCCGGTCGCGACCGGCACCACGCTGGCGGGCCCCTCCGGGGAGACGGCCACGACCCCGACGGCGTACACCGTGGTGAACCGCAACAGCGGCAAGTGCCTCGACGTGGAGGGCTCGAACACCGCGGACGGCACCAACGTCTTCCAGTGGACCTGCACCGGCGGCGCCAACCAGAAGTGGCGCGTCGAGGACCAGGGCGACGACACGAGCCGCCTGGTGAACGCCGCCACCGGCAAGGTCCTGGACACCGCCGACTGCTCCGCCGCCGACGGCACCGACCTGCGCCAGTGGAGCTGGCTGAACAACAACTGCCAGCGGTTCAGGCTCATTTACACCGGTAGCGACTTCGTACGGATCGCCAACGCGAACAGCGGCAAGGTCGCCGACGTGGCCGGCTGCGGTACCGCCGACGGCATCGACGTACGCCAGTGGACCTGGCTGAACAACACCTGCCAGCAGTGGCAGCTCAAGCCCACCGTCTGACACCGGGAGAGCAACGACCATGCGACGTCTCATCGCCCGCCTGCTGACCGCGGTCCTCGCCACGCCGGCCCTGCTGTTCACCGGCACACCCGCCGACGCGGCGGCCCCGGCCTCCCCCGCGGTGACCTTCACCAACCCGGTGGCCGAACAGCGGGCCGACCCGCACATCTTCAGACACACCGACGGTTACTACTACTTCACCGCGACGGTCCCGACGTACGACAAGATCGTGCTGCGCCGGGCCACCACGCTCCAAGGGCTCGCCACCGCTCCGGAGACGACCATCTGGACCAAGCACGCGAGCGGCGTGATGGGCGCACACATCTGGGCACCGGAGATCCACTTCATCGACGGCAAGTGGTACGTCTACTTCGCGGCCGGGTCGACCAGCGACGTGTGGGCGATCCGGATGTACGTCCTGGAGAGCTCCGCCGCGAACCCGTTGACCGGCGGTTGGACGGAGAAGGGGCAGATCGCCACCCCGGTCTCCTCCTTCTCCCTGGACGCGACCACCTTCGTCGTGGGCGGGGTCCGCTATCTCGCCTGGGCGCAGCGCAATCCGGCCGAGGTCAACAACACCAGTCTGTTCATCGCCAAACTGGCCAACCCCTGGACCATCAGCGGGACTCCGGTGGAGATCTCGCAGCCCACCCTGTCCTGGGAGACCGTCGGGTACAAGGTCAACGAGGGTCCCGCGGTCATCCAGCACGGCGGCAAGGTGTTCCTGACCTACTCGGCCAGCGCCACCGACGCCAACTACTGCCTGGGCATGCTGACCGCGTCCGCCTCCGCCGATCTGCTCAACGCCGGTTCCTGGACGAAGGGTTCGCAGCCGGTGTTCCGGAGCAGTGCCGCGACCTCGCAGTACGGGCCCGGCCACAACTCGTTCACCGTCTCCGAGGACGGCAGGTCGGACGTCCTCGTCTACCACGACCGCAACTACAAGGACATCAGCGGCGACCCGCTCAACGACCCCAACCGCCGCACCCGGCTGCAGAAGATCTACTGGAACGCCGACGGCACCCCCGCCTTCGGCATCCCGGTCGCGGACGGTGTCTCCCCGGTCCGCCTCTCCTCGTACAACTTCCCCGACCGGTACGTCCGTCACTGGGAGTTCCGCGCGAAGATCGAGGCGAACGTCACGAGTCTCGCCGACTCGCAGTTCCGTGTCGTGACCGGCCTCGCGGGCACCGGCACCGTCTCGCTCGAGTCGGCGAACTACCCCGGCTACTACCTCCGTCACAAGAACTTCGAGGTGTGGGTCGAGAAGGACGACGGCACCGCCGCCTTCAAGAGCGACGCCACCTTCTACCGGCGGTCCGGCCTCGCCGACACCGCCTCCGGCACCTCGTTCGAGTCGTACAACTACCCGGGCCGGTACATCCGTCACTACGACTACCTGCTCTACGCACAGCCCGCCGACACGACGGCGGCCAAGGCGGACGCGACATTCTACACCGAGTAGGGCCGCCCAGGGGCAAGGCCGGGCCGGGTGTCCGGAGCGGGGCGGGAACGCCTCGCCGTCGGCCGCCCGACATCGGGGGTCACGCGCGGCGCCCCTTCCGTTCGACGGCCTTCGAGCGCCTACGATCCTGCCGTGGTCCTCTTCGTCCTGGAACGCGCGTCCCGGCACTCCGTCGCCGAGTGCTGGCGGCGCCTGACCGACTGGCCCCGGCACGCGGACGTCGTCCCGCTGACCCGGGTCAGCGTGCGCACGCCTCCGCCGACGCGGGAGGGCACGGTCTTCGTGGCTCGGTCGGGGCTCGGGCCCCTCGCGTTCGACGACCCGATGGAGGTCGTCGCGTGGCGGCCGCCGGGCGACGGGAGCCCGGGAACGTGCCGGCTGGTCAAGCTCGGCACGTTCGTCACGGGCTGGGCCGAGTTCGAGGTGCACCCGACGGAGGGCGGCGGTTCACGGGCGGTCTGGCGGGAGGACCTGAGCGTGCGCGGACTGCCCGGGTTCGCCGACCGGCCGCTGGGGTGGTCGGCCCGGTGGATGTTCGGGAAGGCGATGGACGGGTTGCTCGGACGGGGCGAGGACTCCGGGCTGGGATGAGAGCGCCGGGCGAAGGCCGGGGCGCCGGGCGCGCTGCTGGGGCTCGGACCCTCACACCCCCGCCACCGGAGCGCGGAGCCTCACACCCCCCGCTGCCGGGACGTCGGCGCTCACACCCCCACCCGTATCCGTCAATCCCCCCGCAGAATCGGCGGATTGGCGAGCCGGACCAGTTCCAGGGCCTGTTCCGGGAACCAGTCACCCGCGTCGGGGTCGAGCGTGCCGCGCTCCGGGTCCTCGGGGCCCGGCGTTCCGCGCAGGCAGAGTCCGTCCGACTCGCCGGGCGTCTTGATCCACAGCCGGGCGTCCTGGAGCGGGTCGCCGGTGCGCAGAGTGGGGCGGGCGCCGAGACCGCGGTTCGGCGGGTTGCACCAGTCCTGCGGGTCGGTGTAGGTGCCCGCGGGCGGGGTCCAGGGGCCCTGACCGTTGCGACTGGAGTCGGTGACGAAGTGCTTCATGCGGGACGGCGGCGTGTGCACCCGCGCGTCCAGCCAGGACTGCGCGTCCGCCCGCGGCCACCATTGGTTCGGGCACTCGGCGACGTCACCACCGCCGTCGGCGTAGGCCAGGCAGGACGAGATCAGCTTGCCGTACCAGGAGTTGGCGTCGTCGGTGTTGTAGTTCGAGGCGTTGGTGTAGAAGCCGGAGGCCCGCGCCACCCCGCCCTTGATCAGGCGCGGCACGATGGAACTGACGGTGTGCCAGCCGGGGTGCCCGGTGTCGAGATAGACCCGCGTCCCGGAGAGCGGCTCCAGCCTGTCGACCGCGTAGTTGACCTCGGCGTACCGCGCGGCGGTCTTCGTGCCCTGCGCGTCGTCCTGGCCGCAGTCGGAGGGCAGCAGGGCGAGGGCGTCGGGTTCGAGGGTGACGATCGTGTCGCCGCGCCCGATCCCCCGCGCCACCGCGTCGATCCACGCCTTGTACTCCGCGGTGTCGGCGGCCCCGCCCGCCGAATAGTTGGAGCAGTCCCGGCCGGGGATGTTGTAGAGCGCCAGCACGGCGATCGCGTCGTCGTGGCCGGCGTCGCGCACCACGCCGCGGACCAGCCGCTCCACCTGGGCCGGTGTCTGGTCGCCGAACCACACGGCCTGCGGGGTGTTCACCATCGTGAGAAGGCCGGCCGCGTCGCGGTACCGGCCGGTCCGGGCGAGGTCGACGGCCTGCCGGTACGCCGCCGGGTTGGGCTCCGGGACGTACAGCGACGGTCCGCGGTCCGTGGACTCGGCGGCGTGCGCCAGGGGTGCGGCGAAGAGGGCGGCCAGCCCGACGGACAGAGCGGCCAGCCACGTCGAGGTACGTCGTCTCATACGGGTTCACTCCTGGTTCGCCACGGTCACGAGGGACTTGCGGGAGCGCTCCCACAGGAGATTCGCCGAGGGGCGTGGCTGCGTCAATACAGGGCGCAGAAGAGAAAGGCCACCACGGTCCGTGGTGGCCTTTCTCGGTGGTCCCGGGCTCTCAGGCCACCGACCCGATCCGTCGCGCCGGAACCGAGGACGCGTCGTGGTGGATCGGCGTGTGGGCTCCCGTGAGGGAAACCCCGCTTCCCCCACGCCGGTTGGCCACGATCTCCGAAGCGATCGACAGGGCCGTCTCCTCGGGTGTGCGCGCTCCGAGGTCCAGGCCGATCGGGGACCTGAGGCGGGCCAGCTCGATCTCGGTCACGCCGACTTCGCGCAACCGTTCATTGCGGTCCAGGTGGGTACGCCGTGAGCCCATGGCGCCGACGTAGGCCACGGGGAGCCGCAGCGCGAGCCGGAGGAGCGGTACGTCGAACTTGGCGTCGTGGGTGAGGACGCACAGCACCGTGCGGGAGTCGACCTCCGTGCGCTCCAGGTAGCGGTGGGGCCAGTCCACGACGATCTCGTCCGCGTCGGGGAAGCGGGCCGCCGTCGCGAAGACCGGGCGGGCGTCGCACACCGTGACCCGGTAGCCGAGGAACTTGCCCATGCGGACCAGGGCCGAGGCGAAGTCGATGGCGCCGAACACGATCATCCGCGGGGGCGGGACCGACGACTCCACCAGGATCGTGAGCGGCGCTCCGCAACGAGAGCCCTGCTCTCCGATCTCCAGTGTGCCGGTGCGGCCGGCGTCCAGTTGGGCCGCCGCCTCGCCCACCACCGTACGGTCGAGTTCGGGGTGGGCGCCGAAGCCGCCCTCGTACGAACCGTCGGCACGCACGAGGAGGGCGCGGCCCATGAGTTCGGCGGGACCGCTCACGACGCGGGCGAGCGCCGCCGCCTCCCCGCCCGCGGAGGCGGCCAGGGCGGTCGCGAGCACGGTCCGCCGGGCGGTGTCCAGCGCGCGGACCGGGGTGACGAGGATGTCGATGACGCCGCCGCAGGTCAGGCCGACCGCGAAGGCGTCGTCGTCGCTGTAGCCGAAGCGTTCGAGGACGGTCCCGCCGTCCTCCAGCGCCTGCACGCACAGTTCGTAGACCGCTCCTTCCACGCAACCGCCGGAGACCGAGCCGATCGCCGTGCCGTCGGAGTCGACGGCGAGCGCGGCGCCGGGCTGGCGGGGCGCGCTGCCGCCGACCGCCACCACGGTGGCGACGGCGAAGTCGCGGCCCTGCCCGACCCACCGGTGGAGCTCTTCGGCGATGTCCAGCATCTCTCGGTCTCCTTGACTGCGGTTGCGTGGAGGAACGGCGGGCGTCAGTGGACGCCCATCCAGCTCTCGATCGGGTTGAGCGCGAAGTAGACGAAGAAGATCGCCGTCAGGCCCCACATGAAGGCCCCGATCTCCCGGGCCTTGCCCTGGGCGATCCTGATGGCGACATAGCTGATCACGCCGGCCGCCACGCCCGCGGTGATCGAGTAGGTGAACGGCATGATCACGACGGTGAGGAAGACCGGGATGGCGGTGGCGCGGTCGGCCCAGTCGACATGGCGGGCGTTCATCATCATCATGGCGCCGATGACCACCAGCGCCGCCGCCGCGACCTCGCCGGGGACGATGGCCGTGAGCGGGGTGAAGAAGAGGCAGGCCGCGAAGAACAGGCCGGTGACGACGGATGAGAGTCCGGTGCGGGCACCCTCGCCGACGCCGGTCGCCGACTCGACGAAGACCGTCTGGCCGGAGGCGCCGGCGACACCGCCGACCGCTCCGCCCGCGCCGTCGATGAACAGCGCCTTCGACAGGCCCGGCATCCGGCCCTGGGCGTCGGCCAGCCCGGCCTCGGTGCCGACGCCGATGATGGTGGCCATCGCGTCGAAGAACCCGGCGAGCACGAGCGTGAAGACGATCATGCCGACCGTCATGGCGCCGACCTGGCCCCAGCCGCCGAACTCGACCTCGCCGAAGAGCGAGAAGTCCGGCATCGAGACGGCGCTGCCGTGCAGTTCGGGAGCGCCGCCGGCCCATTGCTTCGGGTCGATGGCCCCGGCGGCGTTGAGGACGACGGAGACGACCGTTCCGGAGACGATGCCGATGAGGATCGCGCCGGGGATGCCACGCGCCTGGAGCATGAAGATCAGCAGCAGGGTGGCGGCGAAGAGCAGGACCGGCCAGCCGGCGAGTTCACCGGCGGGACCGAGGGTGACCGGGGTCGCCTTGCCCTGGTGCACGAAACCGGCCTTGACCAGGCCGATCAGCGCGATGAACAGGCCGATGCCCATGGTGATGGCGTGCTTGAGCGCCAACGGGATCGCGTTCATGATCATCTCGCGCAGGCCGGTGACGACCAGGAGCATGATGACCGCGCCGTACATCACGCACATGCCCATGGCCTGCGGCCAGGTCATCTGCGGGGCGACCTGCGAGGAGAGCACACCGGACACGGAGAGTCCGGCGGCGAGGGCGAGCGGCACCTTGCCGACGAAGCCCATGAGAAGCGTGGTGAAGGCCGCCGCGAACGCGGTCGCGGTGATCAGGGCCTGCTGGCCGAGCATGTCCCCCGCCGCGTCCTTGCCGGACAGGATGAGGGGGTTGAGCAGCAGGATGTACGCCATCGCCATGAAGGTGGTGACGCCGCCGCGCACCTCACGCGCGATCGAGCTTCCCCGCTGGGATATGTGAAAGTACCGGTCGAGCCAAGACCGTCCGGCCGGAACGCGGCTGCCCGCGCCCGCGTCCGTCGCGGCGGTCTTCGGCTCCAGTGACTGCTGGGTCATGTGGGCCTGCTCCCAAGGTTCAAAGGGGCACCCGCGACAGCCGTCCTGACGGCTGGTGAACCGCTGACGCGGTTGCGGGATTTGGGAAGGTGCTTCGGCCGCACGACCCGGGGGACGGCCCGAGACGAACGAGAAGAGCTCTGGTGCGGTACGTGCCTGTTGCCTACTGCTTCCTGCTGGGTCCCCGGCACCCGCGAGCGGTGCGGTGGCCGGGTGCTCCGGGCGGCGCGGCGACGTGAGACGTTCCCGGTGCCGCCCGGAGAGATGTGTCCGGTGCCTACGCGGTTCCCGTGAGGTGTTCGGGGCGTACCGGCGTCCGGTCGAGCTCCAGACCCGTCGCGTTCCGGATCGCCGCGAGGACGGCCGGGGTGGACGAAAGGGTCGGGGCCTCGCCGATGCCACGGAGCCCGTACGGGGCGTGGTCGTCGGCGAGTTCGAGCACATCGACGGGGATGGTCGGTGTGTCGAGGATGGTGGGGATCAGGTAGTCCGTGAAGGAGGGGTTGCGCACCTTCGCGGTCTTCGGGTCGACGATGATCTCCTCCATGACCGCGACGCCCAGGCCCTGGGTGGTGCCACCCTGGATCTGGCCGATGACGGACAGCGGGTTGAGCGCCTTGCCGACGTCCTGGGCGCAGGCCAGTTCGATGACCTTGACCAGGCCGAGTTCGGTGTCCACCTCGACGACGGCGCGGTGCGCGGCGAAGGAGTACTGGACGTGGCCGTCGCCCTGGCCGGTGCGCAGGTCGAAGGCCTCGGTCGGACGGTGCCGCCACTCGGCCTCGATCTCGACGGCCTCGTCTTCGAGCACGTCGGCGAGATCGGCGAGGACCTCGCCGCCGTCGGTGACGACCTTGCCGCCCTCCAGGAGGAGTTCGGCGGTGGCCCACGCGGGGTGGTACGTACCGAACTTGCGCCGGCCGAGTTCGAGGACCTTCTCGCGGACCAGCTCGCAGGAGTTCTTGACGGCGCCGCCGGTGACGTACGTCTGGCGCGAGGCGGACGTCGAACCGGCGCTGCCCACCCGGGTGTCGGCCGGCTGGATGGTCACCTGGGCGACGCCCAGTTCGGTGCGGGCGATCTGCGCGTGGACGGTGACGCCGCCCTGGCCGACCTCCGCCATCGCGGTGTGCACGGTGGCCACCGGCTCGCCGCCGACGACCTCCATGCGGACCTTGGCGGTCGAGTAGTCATCGAAGCCCTCGGAGAAGCCGACGTTCTTGATGCCGACGGCGTAGCCGATGCCACGGACGACGCCTTCGCCGTGCGTGGTGTTGGAGAGGCCGCCGGGCAGCTGCCGTACGTCGGCCTCCTCGCCGGCGGCGAGCCACTGCTGCTCGGGCGGCAGCGGCATCGCCTTGACCCGGCGCAGGAGTTCGGCGACGGGGGCCGGTGAGTCGACGCGCTGCCCGGTCGGCAGCAGCGAGCCCTGCTCCATCGCGTTGAGCTGACGGAACGCGACCCGGTCCATGCCCACCTGGTCGGCGAGCTTGTCCATCTGGGCCTCGTAGGCGAAGCAGGCCTGGACCGCGCCGAAGCCGCGCATGGCGCCGCACGGCGGGTTGTTGGTGTAGAGCGCGATCGCCTCGATGTCGACGTCCTCGACGACGTACGGGCCGACGCCGAGCGAGGAGGCGTTGCCGACGACCGCCGGGGAGGCCGACGCGTAGGCGCCGCCGTCCAGCACGATCCGCGCCTTCATGTGCGTGAGCTTGCCGTCCTTGGTCGCCCCGTGCTCGTAGTGGAGCTTGGCGGGGTGGCGGTGGACGTGTCCGAAGAAGGACTCGAAGCGGTTGTAGACGATCTTGACGGGCTTGCCCGTGCGCAGCGCCAGCAGGCAGGCGTGGATCTGCATCGACAGGTCCTCGCGGCCGCCGAAGGCACCGCCGACGCCGGAGAGCGTCATCCGGACCTTGTCCTCGGGCAGGCCGAGCACCGGGGCGATCTGGCGCAGGTCGGAGTGCAGCCACTGGGTGGCGATGTACAGCTCGACGCCGCCGTCCTCACAGGGCACGGCGAGGCCGGACTCGGGGCCGAGGAAGGCCTGGTCCTGCATGCCGAAGGTGTAATCGCCCTTGACGACGAAGTCGGCCTTCTTCGCGGCCTCTTCGACGTCGCCGCGGACGATCGGCTGGCGGTGCACGATGTTCGGGTGCGGGACGTGCCCGATGTGGTGGTCGTCGCGGCCCTCGTGGACGAGGATCGCGTCGGGCGCGGTCGCGGACGCCTCGTCCGTGATGACCGGCAGTTCCCTGTACTCCACCTTGATCTTGGCGGCGGCGCGGCGCGCGGTCTCCGGGTGATCGGCGGCGACGATGGCGACGGGCTCGCCGTGGTGGCGCACCTTGCCGTGCGCGAGGACCGGGGTGTCCTGGATCTCCAGGCCGTAGTTCCTCACGTCGGTGGGCAGGTCGTCGTACGTCATGACGGCGTAGACGCCGGGCTGCGCCAGGGCCTCGGAGGTGTCGATGGACACGATCTCGGCGTGGGCGACCGGCGAGCGCAGGATCTGGCCCCACAGCATGTCCTCGTGCCACATGTCGGACGAGTAGGCGAACTCGCCGGTGACCTTGAGGGTGCCGTCCGGGCGGAGCGTGGACTCGCCGATGCCGCCCTTGGTCTTGGAGCCCTGGGTGATGTTCGTGGGCGTACCAGTCGTACCCATGGTCAGACCGCCTCAGACTGCCGGGCGGCCGCCAGACGGACCGCGTCCATGATCGTCTCGTAACCGGTGCAGCGGCACAGGTTGCCCGAGAGCGCCTCGCGGATGTCCGCGTCGGTCGGGTTCGGGGTGCGCTCCAGCATCTCGTCCGCCGCGACCAGCAGGCCGGGGGTGCAGAAGCCGCACTGGACGGCACCGGCGTCGATGAACGCCTGTTGGATCGGCGAGAGTTCGGCGCCCTCGCCGGTCTGCGAGTCATGGCCCTTGGCCGCCCAGTGCTTGGCCTCGTCGAGCGAAGTACCCTGCTTCTCCGGGGTTCCGCAGGCGCCATTGGAGCAACCTCCGTGCTCCGCGCGCTGCTTGGCGAAGTCGGCGAGCCCCTCGACGGTGACGACCTCGCGACCCTCGACCTGCCCCGCGGCGACCAGACACGAACACACGGGCACGCCGTCCAGGCGGACGGTGCAGGAGCCGCACTCGCCCTGCTCGCAGGCGTTCTTGGAGCCGGGCAGGCCGAGGCGCTCGCGCAGGACGTACAGGAGGCTCTCGCCCTCCCAGACGTCGTCGGCCTCCTGCTCGCGGCCGTTGACCGTGAAATTGACACGCATTACGCGACTCCCTCCGTGCGGGCGGCGGTGCCGCGGTAGGACTCCCAGGTCCAGGTCAGCGTGCGGCGGGCCATGATGCCGACCGCGTGGCGGCGGTAGCTCGCCGTGCCCCGGACGTCGTCGATCGGGTTGCAGGCGCCGGAGCACAGGTCCGCGAACTGCTTGGCGACCGACGGGGTGATGATCTTCCCGTTGTCCCAGAAGCCGCCCTCGTCGAGGGCCGCGTTCAGGAACTCCTCGGCGGCCTTGGCGCGGACCGGGGTCGGCGCGGCCGAGCCGATGCCGGTGCGGACCGTACGGGTCGCGGGGTGCAGGGCAAGACCGAAGGCGCACACCGCGATGACCATCGCGTTGCGGGTGCCGACCTTCGAGTACTGCTGCGGTCCGTCCGCCTTCTTGATGTGGACGGCGCGGATCAGTTCGTCGGGCGCGAGCGCGTTGCGCTTCACGCCGGTGTAGAAGGCGTCGATCGGGATCAGCCGGGTACCGCGGACGGACTCGGCCTCGACCTCGGCGCCGGCCGCGAGGAGGGCGGGGTGGGCGTCGCCCGCCGGGGAAGCGGTGCCGAGGTTGCCGCCGACGCCGCCCCGGTTGCGGATCTGCGGGGAGGCCACCGTGTGGGAGGCGAGGGCCAGCCCGGGGAGCTCAGCGCGCAGGTTCTCCATGATCCGGGTGTACGGGACGGAGGCGCCCAGCCGCACGCTCTCCTCGCCGACCTCCCACTCGCTCAGCTCGCCGATGCGGTTCAGATCGAGAAGGTACTCGGGCCGGCGGTGGTCGAAGTTGATCTCGACCATCACATCGGTGCCACCCGCAATCGGCACAGCGGTGGGGTGCTCAGCCTTGGCGGCGAGCGCCTCCTCCCAGCTGGCGGGGCGAAGGAAGTCCATGAGTGGCTCTCTTCATTCGTATCGTGGTTCGTTCTGATCAAGCCAGATCGTGTGCGGGCGGCCCGGCTCGTTCATCAGGTGTTTACGCGGAGTGGGGTCAGTACACAGCGGTGTCCCGCACCAGGGTCAGTCACCGAAACCATGAAGGAGTTGGCTGGCCAGCGCGCGCATCTTGTAGATTCGTATGAACCGAGGTCATCAGCAACCTCTTCGTTTTCCTCTGGAAACAGAGAGCACAGCCCTCTGGAAACAGAGAGCAGATCCCTGGAAACAGAGAGCACAGCTCCCTGGGAACGGTGAGTACGGCTCGCCGGAACAGTGAGCACAGCTCTCGAATGCCCAGGACACAGGCCCGAGGGGGCCGGGACCACCGATTCTCGGAACCCGCGGACCGGCTCCTCGGAGCCCGGGTACCCGCTCGCGGGCCCACCACAGATCCATCGTAGATTTCGAGACAAAGAACGGCGGCGACGAGAATGCGGCTGCGCGCACTGCTGGACACCGACGCGCTGGGCCTGCGGCTGCTCGGCGGCGAGGACGAGCTCGACCGCACCGTACGCGGTGTGATGACCACCGACCTCAAGGACCCCAGCCGCTACCTCTCGGGCGGCGAGCTGGTGCTCACCGGCCTCGCCTGGCGGCACGACGCCGACGACTCGGAGCCCTTCGTCCGCATCCTCGTGGGAACCGGGGTCGCGGCCCTGGCCGCCGGTGAGGCGGAGCTCGGCGACATCCCCGACGACCTGATCCTGGCCTGTGCCCGGCACCGGCTGCCCCTGTTCGCCGTGAACGAGTCGGTGGCCTTCGCCACGATCACCGAGCATGTCGTACGCCAGGTGTCGGGCGAGCGCGCCGGGGATCTGGCCGCCGTCGTCGACCGGCACCGGCGGATGATGACCTCGGGTCCGGCGGGCGGCGGCCCCGAGGTGGTCCTCGATCTGCTCGGCACCGACCTCGACCTGCGCGCCTGGGTCCTCTCCCCCGCCGGACGGCCCATCGCGGGCTCCAAGGTCGCGGGCGCCGCGCTGCCCGCCGACACCTGCGCCAAGCTGGCCGCCGAGCACCTGGCGGCGGTCCGCACCGGGCGCCGGGGACCGCACCGGGTGACGGTGGGCCCGGCGACGTACTCGCTCTTCCCGGTCCGCTCGTCGGGGCGCCCCGCGGGCGCCTCCCGGGACGTGCGCGAGACGGTGCTCTCCGAGTGGCTGCTCGCCGTGGAGGCGGACGCCGGGGACTGGCCCGAGGAGCGGCTCGACCTGCTCCAGGGCGTCACCCAGCTGATCGCGGTGGAGCGGGACCGGCGGGACGCGGCGCGCACGGTGCGGCGACGGCTCGCGCAGGAGGTGCTGGAACTGGTCCAGGCGGGCGCGGCGCCCGCCGAGATAGCCGCCCGGCTGCGGGTCGCGGCGCCGGTGCTGCTGCCCGGCCTGGGCGCGGCACCGCACTGGCAGGTGGTGGTCGCGCGCGTCGAGTGGGACGGCGGCGAGATCGAGGGCGGCCCGGTCGCCCAGGCGCTGCTCGAGGAGATCCTCGTGGACCCGCTGTCGCCGGGGCCGGAGCACTCCGACCGGATCGCCGTCGCGCACACGGGTGACGAAGCCGTCGCCCTCGTCCCCCTTCCGGCGGTCCCGGCCGAGGACGACGCCGTCGAGCCCGGCCTGCTCGCCGACTCGCTCCTGGCGGCCGTACGGGACCCGCTGTCGGCCGGTCTGAACGACGACGGGCGGCTCACGCTCGGCGTCAGTGCCGCCGTGCACTCGGCCGAGGGGCTGCGCGGCGCCCTGGAGGAGGCCCGGCACGCCCGCCGGGTCGCCGCGGCGCGCCCCGGGCGGGTCTGCGCGGCCGGACACCAGGAGCTGGCCTCGCACGTCCTGCTGCTGCCCTTCGTCCCGGACGACGTGCGCCGCGCCTTCACCGCCCGCCTCCTCGACCCGCTGCGCGAGTACGACCGCCGCCACCGCGCGGAGCTGATTCCGACCCTGGAGGCCTTCCTGGACTGCGACGGCTCCTGGACGCGCTGCGCGGCCCGTCTGCACCTCCATGTCAACACGCTGCGCTACCGCGTCGGCCGCATCGAGCAGTTGACGAGTCGTGATCTTTCGCGCCTGGAGGACAAGTTGGACTTCTTCCTGGCACTGCGGATGAGCTGACCCCAGCGGCCCCACGCGAACCGCCCGCGACCGATGACTTTGTGAAATCCTTCACCCACCCTCTTGGCCGGGCCCGGTGATCCGTGCTGAGATGCCACCACTCAACAGCTCAATGGTGTGCTCGGGGAGGGCAACGTGGCGCATACCGCCATGTCTGGTACCGGAACGACTGCAGGGGACGATCCACTCCAGACCGCGGTATGGCGGCTGCGCTCGCGCGCCTGCTGGGCCGACGCGGCGGCGCTGCTCCAGCCGCGCACGGCGGCGCCGGCGCTGCAGAGAGCGTCCCTGCTCGTCGAGCGCTGTCTCTACACCGAGCAGGGCTGGGCCGAGGCGGAGGACGCGCTGCGCACCGCGGAGGCGCTCGCGCAGAGCGATGACGAACGGGGCGCGGCGGCCTGCGAGCGGGGTCAACTCGCCTACGCCGCCACGCTGCTGAACGTGCGCGACCGGGCCGACGAGGCACGCGCGGCGCTGGGCCGGGCCGCGGCGCTGCTCGCGCCGGGCGCGCCCGGGCGGGCCCTGCTGGACTTCCGCCGGGGTCTGCTCGCCGAGAATCTCGCCCACTCACCGCAGTCCGCCCGTGCCGCGTACCGGCGGGCGCACGCCGGCGCGACCGCCCAGGACGATCCGCTGCTGCTCTCCTGCACCTGGCGGCACCTCGCCGGACTCGCCCTGCGCGAAGGGGAGTTGGCGGAGGCCAGGCACGGATTCGCCGAATCTCTCCGGATCCGGGAGGAACTGGGCTACCTCGTCGGTACGGCACCGGCGTTGGCGTCCCTGGCCGACGCCGAGGTCGAGCCGGAGGCGTCGCGGCTGCGGGCGGAGGCGGGACGACTGTTCCGGCTGCTCGGCGGCGTACCCACCTGGCTGGCCGGCCAGTTGGCTCCGCCCGCGGCGACGGCCTGATCACGTACGGGCGGACACTCCGCCCGTACGGCAGTCCCCCGGTATCCGCAGGGCCCGGTATCCGCGGGGCCCGGTATCCGCGGGGCCCGGTATCCGCGGGGCCCGGTATCCGCGGGGCCACGGCACCCGCGGGGCCCGGTCACGTGGGGGTGCCGGGCGGCCGGGCCGCGGCGCGCTCAGCCGACGGCGGGGAGCCCGCGGGCGAAGCGGCGGACGGCATCGCTGAAGGCGTCCGGGTCGTCGAAGTTCGCGAGATGCCGTGCCCGCGGGATCAGTTCGACGCGGGCCTGGGGATGCGCGCGGGCGAAGTCCGCCTCCCCGGCGCGGAAGAGCGTGTCCTTCTCGCCGTTCAGGATGAGGACCGGAGCCCTCACATGGCGCATCGCACCCGCGTCGTAGCGTCCGAGCACGTCGCCCCAGGCCGCGGGCAGGGTATGGAAGGCGTAGCCGGAACGGATGGTCGCCTCCACCACCTCCGGCGGGTAGAGCCGCCGGAGCAGCCGGTCGTTCCACCGGGTCAGGCGATCCGCCGGAACACGGGGAACCAGCCGGGCCACCCACCGGTAGGGCACCGCCCGCGGACCACGGGTGGCGGCGCTCGCTCCCGCGAGAACCAACCCGCGCACGTGCTCGGGCCGGTGCCGCGCGAACTCCAGCGAGGCGTATCCGCCGAGCGAGTGCCCGACGACCAGAGCGGGCCCGCGGCCGAGCGAGTCCACCGCCGAAGCGATGATCTCCGTCGCGGCGCTCAGGCTCCAGGGCTGTGCCGAGCCTCGCCGTGGCCGGGCAGGTCGACGGCGGCCACCGGGAACTCGTCCCGGAGCGCGGTGAGTTGCATACTCCACTGCCCGGCGCTGAAGCGCGTTCCGTGAACGAAGACGATGGGCACCACGTCCGCCGCCGTCATCAGTACCCCCGGGTGACACGGTCCTCGAGCCGACTCCGTCGGCGGGATCCTCCTCGTGATCAAGGGGAGTCTAGAGCCTCTGAACCCGCGTCGGCAGGTTCCGCGTGAGCGTCGCGGCAGCGCCGCGGAGGCCTGCCGCACACGGTTCCCGTCGATCCGCCGGGCCCGGTGAGCGGGAGAGGCGAGCGGGCGGCGGGCGGGCGCGGCGGACCGGCCGATTCAGGAAGCGCCGGTGAAGTGCTCGCGTACCAGGGCCTGGACGACCGCCAGGTCCTCGGCGATCAACGCGTCCAACAGCGCGGCGTGTTCGGCCGCGTCGGCGATCAGGTCGGCGCGGCCGCGGGAGACGGGACCGCCGACCAGCGGCCACTGGGCGCGGCGGTGCAGGTCGTCGGCGATGCGCACCAACTGCGCGTTGCCCGCGAGGGCGAGGACCGCGCGGTGGAAGGACCGGTCGGACTCCGCGTAGGTCGCGCGGCAGCCCGAGGACGCGGCCCGCACGGTGGCCTCGGCCAGCGGACGCAGCTCGGCCCAGCGGGCGGCGGGCACGGTGCGGGCGAGACGGAGCATCACCGGGACCTCGATCAGGCCCCGGATCTCGGCGAGTTCGGCCAGCTCCCGGGTGCCGCGCTCGATGACGCGGAAGCCCCGGTTGGGGACGACCTCGACGGCGCCTTCGAGCGCGAGCTGCTGCATCGCCTCCCGGACGGGCGTCGCGGACACCCCGAAGCGCTCGCCGAGCGCGGGGGCCGAGTACACCTCGCCGGGCGCGAGTTCACCCGCGACGAGCGCGGTGCGCAGCGCGTCGAGGACCTGCCCGCGCACGGAGGCACGCTGCACGACGGGCCGGGGCACCTCGGCACGTACGGCGGGCCGGGCGCCCTCGGGGCGTACGGCGGGCCGGACATTCTCGGCCTGCACGGGATGGGCGTCGTCGGCGTGTGCCGGGCGGGCGTTCTCGCCGTGCGCCGGGCGGCTGTCGACGGCGTGCGTGGGGCGGGCGCTCTCGGCGTGTGCCGGGCGGGTGTTCTCGGTGCGGGCCGCGGAGCGGGCATCGTCCGTGCGTACGGCGGCGCGGTCGTCCTCGGTGCGAGGGCGCGGGAACGGCACCTCGCTGTGCGTGTGCTCACCGCGAGCCGAGTCCATGGCGGGGCCGGCGCCCGGCCCGGCGTCCGGCCCGGCGCCGTCGCCCGCGGGGACGCCCCTCGCCCGGCCCGCGTCAGCGGGCCCCGGCTGGGGCGGAACCCGATGGGCGCCCGTGCGGATCTCCGGGCCCCACACCCCGACGGAGGGGTGCGCGCCGCGCGGACCGGCCTGCTCCACGGGGTCCTCCTCCGGCTCGGTGGTACTTCGGTTCATGGCGTCGGTTGTTACTCGTCCGTCAAGCACGATAGGCGCACACGGCCCTAGTTCAAACACCCGAAACTGAGGGTAAGGTAAGGCTTACCTGCTAACGATCGTGAAGCGATGGTTCCGCATGTCCGCTCCCGCCCCGACCGCCGGCACCGCCACGGCCGCCCCGGCCGGCCCCGGCACGCCGCCCGCCGCCGTGTCACCCGTGGCGGAGGCGTACGCGCGGCTGAGTGAGGTCCTCCCGGACCTGAGCGTCCGCGAGCTGGCGGCCGGGGAAGGGGCTCCGCGGGGCGTGGGCTGGGCCGCCGCCGCCGGGCTCGCCCAGGGCGGGCCCGAGCTCGACGCGTTCCTCGCCTGGGACGAGGCCCAGGTGATCCGGGACTACGGACAGCGCGCTCGGCCCGATGTCGTGGCCGGCTTCGGACTGCACCGGTACGCCTGGCCGGCCTGCCTGCTGATCACCGTGCCGTGGTTCCTGCTGCGCCGGGTGCCCCGGCTGCCTGTGGAGCACGTCACATATCAGCGCGAGCTCGGCCGGATGGCCGTCCGGGTCACCACGTTCGCCTGCCTGCCGGACGACCCGGCCGCCGGCCTGCCGGGCGCCAGGGTCGTACCGGACGAGGAGGCGCTGCGGGCCGAGGTGCGGGCCGCGGTGGCCGAGCACCTGGAGCCGGTCCTCGGCGGATTCGGTCCGCGGATGCGGCGGCGCGGCCGGGCACTGTGGGGCATGGCGACCGACGAGATGGTCGAGGGCCTCTGGTACGTCGCCGGCCTGCTCGGCGAGGAGCCGCGCGCGATGCGTGAGCTGGAGCTGCTGCTGCCCGGCTCGGCCCGGCCGTACGTCGGCTCGCCGGCCTTCCGCGAGCTGACCGGTCCGGACGGGGAGCCGCTACCCACCCGCGACCGGGTGAGCTGCTGCCTCTTCTACACACTGCGCCCCGCCGAGACCTGCGCCACCTGCCCGCGCACCTGCGACGCCGACCGGATCACCAAGTTGACGGCCGCCGAAGCGAGTTGAGTCACCCCGGGCGAGCGCCGGTCCGGCGCGCCCCGGGATCACACCGGTCGAGACCGCCCTCGGAGCGCGCTCCCGGATGACAGGCGATTCACAATTTCCTCACTTGTCGCGGGAACTTTCCGTGGAACCATCCGTATGGGTAGTCTTATTCGTACTCAACTCCCGTCCCTCGCGCGGCAGTTCGAGCAAAATGTCGCCCTGCGCATCCCCTGGCACTCCCTTGGCGGCCTCTTGCCCCGAAATCCCCTGAGGGCCGACGTGATTGGGCCACTATGGCGGGCGTTACGCCCTATCCCAATGCAAGGGACCCCAGATGAGACTTACCGACATATCGCTGAACTGGCTGCTTCCGGGCGCCGTTCTGCTCCTGGGCCTGCTGGCGGCGGTGGCGGTGCTCGCGCGCGGCAAGCGGTCCGGGGACAGCACGAGCAGCGACGACTCGTGGGAGCGCACCGAGGAGCGCCGCAGGCGTAAGGAGGCCATCTACGGCACGGCCTCCTATGTGCTGTTGTTCTGCTGTGCCGCGGTCGCGGCGGCACTCTCCTTCCACGGACTGGTCGGCTTCGGCGAGCAGAACCTCGGCCTCTCCGGCGGCTGGGAGTACCTCGTCCCGTTCGGCCTGGACGGCGCGGCCATGTTCTGCTCCGTCCTCGCCGTGCGCGAGGCCAGCCACGGTGACGCGGCGCTCGGCTCCCGCATACTCGTGTGGACCTTCGCCGGTGCGGCGGCCTGGTTCAACTGGGTGCACGCGCCCCGGGGCATGGCCCACGCCGGTGCTCCGCAGTTCTTCGCGGGCATGTCCCTGTCGGCCGCGGTGCTGTTCGACCGGGCGCTGAAGCAGACCCGTCGTGCCGCCCTGCGTGAGCAGGGTCTGGTGCCGCGTCCGCTGCCGCAGATCCGTATGGTGCGCTGGCTGCGCGCACCCCGTGAGACGTACAGCGCCTGGTCGCTGATGCTTCTGGAGAACGTCCGCTCCCTGGACGAGGCCGTGGACGAGGTGCGCGAGGACCGGCGCCAGAAGGAGCAGAACCGACTGCGCCGCCGGAACGAGGAGCGGGTCGAGCGAGCGCACCTCAAGGCGCTCAGCCGTGGTCACCGTGGGTTCCCCGGGCGCGGTGGCGCCCGGGAGCTGGAGACGGCGACCGTGGAGCGCGCGCCCTCCGGGGCCTCCGCGGAGCCTGCCATATCCACCGCGGAGCAGCTGCCCGTACGCTCGCGGCCCTCCCTCACGCCCGTTCGCAAGAGCACTGAGCCGATCACCGTCGACCTCACCACCGAGGACGACACGATGGCCCTGCCGCGGCTCGACTCCCTGGAGCGCAAGCTCAAGGACCTCGAGCAGCAGTTCGGCTAGGCGCGGATCCGAGCCGGGCGACAGCCCGGCTCGGATGGCCCGGACGGGCCCGGACACGACAACGGCGGCGCGGTGTCCCTACACCGCGCCGCCGTTCAGTTCGAACCACACCGCCTTGCCCACGCCGTGTGCCCGTACGCCCCACGCGTCCGCCAGGGACTGGACGAGGACGAGACCTCTGCCGTGCGTACCGTCGTCGGCGTTCGGTACGCACAGTCGGGGCCTGCGTGTCACGAAGTCCCGGACCTCCACGCGCAGTCCGCGCGGTCCGACGGTCGCCGTCAGGACGGCGTCGTCGTCGGTGTGGATCAGAGCGTTGGTGACGAGCTCGCTGGTCAGCAGCTCGGCCACCTCGGACCCTTCCGGCCGCCCCCACTGCCGTAAGAGCTCCCTCAGCGCCCTGCGCGCCTCGGGCACCGCCCGTAGATCCGCCTTCCCCAGCCGGCGCCGGAGCTGCCTGCCGTCCGGCTGTTCCGTCGCCCCGTCGGACGCTTCCTCCACTGGATCCGTGGAGAAGGCCCCCCTGGTCATGGGACCACCTCCTGGTACCTGCCTCTTCATGACCCCCGCCTGCGTGCCGATGTCGGGTCCCCTCCTGCTCGAACACGTTCACGGGATCCATGCCCCATCGGGAACGTGACAGTCATGTCGAATCGTCAACCGCCCCCCGTACGGCCACGGGTGCGCGACACCCACGCGGGGAAGTGAAGGGTGGGACAGAGCCGTCCGAGCACCGAGGAGCCGCCGTGCACGACGACCGTTCGCTGGTGGAGGCACGCCTGGAGCGCGCGCTGGGCCAGTGCCTGCGCCCGGCGCAGTACGCGGAACGGGTGCCGCTGGCGCTGTCCGTGTGGCATGTGCCCGGCGAACCGGTGCCCGTCGACCAGGCGCTCCAGGCCTCCTACGAGCCGTTCACGGCCGGCACGGTCTGGGGAAAGCCCTGGTCGACGAGTTGGTTCCGCATCGAGGGCCGGGTGCCCGAGGAGTGGGCGGGCCGCCCGGTCGAGGTGGTGATCGACCCGGGGTTCACGGGGGACGGACCCGGTTTCCAGGCGGAGGGGCTGCTGTACGACGCCGCCGGCATCCCTCTCAAGGGCATCCACCCGCGCAACCGCCACCTCACCGTCGGGTCACCGGCGAGGGGAGGCGAGGCGGTGCATCTGCTGCTGGAGGCGGCGGCCAACCCCGCCGTCCTGCACGGCTTCGAGCCCACGCGTCTGGGAGACGTCCTGACCGCGGGCGATCGACCGATCTACCGATTCGCGGCTGCCGACCTCGCCGTACTCGACGAGGACGTGTGGCATCTGCTCCTCGACGTCGAGGTGCTCTCCGAGCTGATGTACGAGCTGGATCCGCAGCGGCCGCGGCGGCACGAGATCCTGCGCGCGCTGGAGAACATGCTCGACGCCCTCGATCTGCACGATGTCTCCGGCACGGCGGCGGCGGCACGGGCCGAGCTGGCGGAGGTCCTGGCGCGGCCCGCGTCGGCGAGCGCGCACCGTGTCTCGGGGACCGGGCACGCGCACATCGACTCGGCGTGGCTGTGGCCGCTGCGCGAGACGGTCCGCAAGGCGTCCCGGACCTTCGCCAACGTCACGGCGCTGGCCGCCGACTACCCGGAACTGGTCTTCGCCTGCTCGCAGGCCCAGCAGTACGCCTGGGTCGAGGAGCACCAGCCGCACATCTGGGAGCGCATCAAGAAGGCCGTGGAGGACGGCAACTGGGCGCCGGTGGGTTCGATGTGGGTGGAGTCCGACGCCAACATGCCGGGCGGTGAGGCACTGGCCCGGCAGATCGTGCACGGCAAGCGGTTCTTCCGGGAGAAGCTGGGCGTCGAGACCGAGGAGATCTGGCTGCCGGACTCCTTCGGCTACACGGCCGCGTTCCCCCAACTGGCGAAGCTGGCCGGCGTCCGCTGGTTCCTCACCCAGAAGCTGAGCTGGAACCAGTCCAACAAGATGCCCCACCACACCTTCTGGTGGGAGGGCATCGACGGCACCCGGGTCTTCACCCACTTCCCGCCCGTCGACACCTACAACTCCCAGTTCCACGGCCGCGAACTCGCGCACGCGGAGCGCAACTTCGCGGAGAAGGGCCGGGCCACCCGCTCACTCGTCCCTTTCGGCTGGGGCGACGGCGGGGGCGGCCCGACCCGCGAGATGCTGGAGAGGGCACGGCGGTTGCGGTCCCTGGAGGGCTCACCGCGCGTCGAGGTCGAGAAGCCGTCGGCGTTCTTCGCCGCCGCCGAGGAGGAGTACGGGGTCCACGCACCGGTGTGGTCGGGAGAGCTGTATCTGGAGCTGCACCGGGCCACCTACACCACGCAGGCCAAGACCAAGCAGGGCAATCGGCGCTCGGAACACGCGCTGCGCGAGGCCGAGTTGTGGTGTGCCACCGCCGCCGTGCGCGATCCGTCGTACGCCTACCCCCACGACGCCCTCGACCGGCTCTGGAAGACGGTGCTGCTGCACCAGTTCCACGACATCCTGCCCGGCTCCTCGATCGCCTGGGTGCACCGGGAGGCCCGGGAGACGTACGCGCGGGTGCTGGCGGAGCTGGAGGAGATCACCGAGGAAGCGGTACGGGCTCTCGGGTCCGGCTCACCGGCGGTGCTGAACGCCTCGCCCTACGAGCGGACCGAAGTGGTCGGGGACGTGCTGGTGACGGTACCGGGGCTGGGCGGCGCCGCTGTACGGGCCGACGGCGGAGCAGGGGTTCGGGCCGACGGCGGAGCAGGGGTTCGGGCCGACGGCGGAGCAGGGGTTCGGGCCGACGGCGGAGCAGGGGTTCGGGCCGAACAGGCCGACGACGTCATCGTGTTGGAGAACGACCGGCTCCGGGTGCGGATCGACCGCGACGGGCTGCTCACCTCCGTACGGGATCTCGCGCACGGCCGGGAGGTGCTGTGCGGTCCCGGCAACCTGCTCCAGCTCCACCCCGACCATCCCAACGCCTGGGACGCCTGGGACATCGACCGGCACTACCGGCGCACCCACACGGACCTGACGGCCGCGGAGTCGGTGGACCTGGTGGAGGGCGGGCCGCTGCGGGCGACCGTGCGGGTCACCCGGGCCTTCGGCTCCTCCCGGATCACCCAGGAGATCAGCCTGACGGCCGCGGGCCGCCGGCTGGACATCGTGACCGACGTCGACTGGCAGGAGTCGGAGAAGGTCCTCAAGGCCGCCTTCCCGCTCGACGTCCAGGCCGAACGGTCGTCCGCCGAGATCCAGTTCGGACACGTCCACCGACCCACCCACGCCAACACCGGCTGGGACGCGGCCCGTTTCGAGATCTGCGCCCACCGCTGGCTGCGGGTCGCGGAGGAGTCGTACGGCGTCGCGGTGCTCAACGACTCGACGTACGGCCACGACGTGACCCGGACCCCGCATGCCGACGGCCTCGGCACCACCGTTCGGCTGACCCTGCTGCGCGCCCCGCACAGCCCGGACCCGGAGACCGATCTCGGCACGCACCGGTTCACGTACGCGCTGCTTCCGGGGGCGGGTGTGGGGGACGCCGTGGCGGAGGGGCTCGCGCTCAATCTGCCGCTGCGGCAGGCCGCGGTGCCGGCGCTCGAACCGCTGGTGAGCGTCGACGACCCGGCCGTCACCGTCGAGTCGGTCAAGCTCGCGGAGGACCGCAGCGGCGATGTGGTGGTGCGGCTGTACGAGTCCCGGGGCGGGCGGGCCCGCGCACGGGTCACCGCGGGCTTCCCGGTGGCCCGGGCCGAGGTGACCGATCTGCTGGAACGGCCGCTGCGCGATGCCCCTTCGGAGATCGAGCTGCGGCCGTTCCAGATCCTCACCCTGCGGCTGCGGCCGGTCCGCTAGGACAGGAGGGCCTCCGGGGCCGGGCCCGCGG
>NZ_JBHWVI010000040.1:0-52370 GCF_042737005.1 Streptomyces sp. NPDC060027 | reverse complement strand
CCCGGAAGGGGAGCGCGGCGGGCTTCCGCGACCATAGGGGTCAGGCGCCCGGCGGAACCCGTGAAGGCCGTCCGGTGCCCCGCGTCAGCGCGTATCCGCCGATGCCCGCGAGGGCCGCGAGGACGCCGCCGACCGCGGTCCACACCCAGCGGTCGGACCACCAGCCGGAGGTCCAACCGTCGTCGGGTTCGAGCGAGGACAGCGCCGCCGTCGCGGAGTCGGACTCCTCGTCGGACTTCTCGGCCGTCGTGGCGATGCCCGGAACCAACGGCTCGGCGAGCGAGCCGTCGACCGCCGCCGAACCGCCGATGTCCTTGGAGTCGACCTGGACTTCCGTGCTCACCGGCAGACCCAGGTCGGCCGCCCCGAGACCGGTGGCGGTCAGCCGGATGTAATAGGTGCCCGGCAGCGGGTCGTTGGCCCAGGTCTCCGACCAGGCGCGGACCGTGCGCAGGGTGCAGGACAGCTCCACGGAGGCCGCGTCCGTCGCCGCCGTCCGGGTCTGCGCCCCGTACTGGCAGGCCTGACGGCGCCGCAGACCGTCGTACACGTCGATCTGCCAGGTCTCGGCCGAGGCGCGCTTGGACGCCTCGGGCAGCTTCACCGTCGCCTTCACGGTGGGCCGCTGCCCGGCGTCCGCGGGGAACGACCAGTACAGGTAGTCACCCGCGGACCCGCTGGCGGTGGCCCGCAGGCCCTGCTCGATCTCGGTCGCCGTACGGAACGACGTACCGGCCTCGGTGGGCGCGGCGTCGTCGTCCGACGGACTCGCGGACGGCGAGGAGTCGGCGACGGCCGGGGAAGCGGCCGCGCCGAGCAGCGCGGGCGCCGCGGCGACCCCCGCGAGAAGCATCGCGGTGCTCAGCACACGTCGGATACGCATCAGTTGGTCCTCCAGACCGAGAACCGCCAACGGGAGATCCAGCCCCACAGCACACCCGCGAGGAAGCCGGTGAGCACCAGGGCGCCGAGCAGCCACCAGCCGCGCCCGAGGCCGAAGGAGGCCACGTCACTCGCCTGGTCGGGACCGTCGACCACGTCGACGGTCAGTTCCAGCGGCAGTCCGGGCGTGGTCTTCACGCCCGCCGCGGCCGAGAAGGAGTTGGACACCTGGAGGCATACGACCTCGGCGGCTCCGTACTCATCGTCGTTCTCGGCCTTCGGGTAGCGCAGACCGGTCGAGACGACGTCGGTGCGGCCGTTCCCGGCCGCCTCGCCGCGCACGATCTCCCGGCCGTTCGTGGTGACGGCACGCAGCAGCACCCCGTGGTCGGGATTGACCTGACGGTCCGCCGCGATGCTCACCGAGGCGCGCAGCTCCTTGCCCGGCTCGAGCTCCACGCGGTACCAGCGGTGCTGCGCGAACTCCTCGCGGTCGGTGTAGATGCCCGACTTGACGGCGGGCGCCCCGGTGCACGAGTCGGCACCCTTCACGGCCACCGGCTTCACCACCGGATCGGCGGCGCGGTCCACCAACTGGTTGACGCGGTCGCTGAGCTGCTCCTTGTGCTCCACCGAGGTGTACGTGCCCCCGGTGGCCTCGGCGATGCAGCTCAGCTGCTTGCTCACCTTGACGTTGGGGACCAGCCCCAGGGTGTCGATGGTCAGGTCGATGCCCTTGGCCGCGATCTCGCGGGCCACCTGGCACGGGTCGAGCGGCTGGCAGGTGTCCTCGCCGTCGCTGATG
Organism: Streptomyces sp. NPDC060027; assembly: GCF_042737005.1. NCBI lineage: Bacteria > Bacillati > Actinomycetota > Actinomycetes > Kitasatosporales > Streptomycetaceae > Streptomyces > Streptomyces sp. NPDC060027. The sequence goes on along the minus strand of NZ_JBHWVI010000040.1, from coordinate 50,683 downwards.
AGCACGATGCGACGGGTGCCCTCACCGCCTTCGAGGTCGTCGGCCGCCTTGAGCAGGGCGGGGCCTATCGGGGTCCAGCCGGTCGGGCTGAGGGTCGCGACGGCCGTCTTGGCCTCGGTGCGGTCCAGGGTCCCCACCGGATACAGCTGGGCCGTGTCCTTGCAGCCCGTCTTGCGGTCGTCCCCCGGGTAGTTGGCGCCGAGGGTGCGGATGCCGAGCTGCACCTCCTGCGGGGTCGCGTCGAGCACTTCGTTGAACGCCTGCTTCGCCGCGGACATCCGCGACTCGCCGTCGATGTCCCGGGCACGCATCGAACCGCTGACGTCCAGCAGGAGTTCGACCTTGGGAGCGGTGGCCGTGGTTTCGTCGGCGACCGCTCCGGCCGGGAAGGCGATCCCGGCGGCCAGGGCGGCGAGCAGGGCGCAGACGCCCGCCGCCAGCCGTTTTCTTGTGATCATCGGCGGATCCTATTGACCAAAGGTGCCGCGCGTAAAAACGAGAGGTGTCCCGTCTCACGACGAACCGGGTCCGGTCAGCGGGTTCGGGAGCCGTGTCCACAGGTCACCGGGGGTCTCGGGGGACAGCCGCATCGAGGTCAGGGCTTTGCTGGGGAGCGGCTCGCCGAGGAGCGCGGGAAGGTCCGTGGTGCGCGGGAGATCCGGCGCGACCGTCTCAAGAACCTCACGCAGCGCGGCCGTCGAGCCCGCCGTCGCGCCCAGCGCGCCGCCGACGAGGGATCCGAAGAGCTTGCGGCGCAGGGCGGTCTCGTCGTCCGTGACGATACGTCCGGACAGCCGTGGGACCCGGATGCTGTGGCGCGCCAGCCGGGCGGGGCTCACCCGGATGTCGGCCAGGTCGCGGTAGACGAGCCGGACGGGGGCGCCCTCGCGGTCCAGGACCACGAGCAGGTTCTGCCCGTGCGCCTCCAGGGCCACCCCGAGCTCCAGCAGCCGCAGCCCCGCGGTGAGGACGAGTCGGGTGAACTCGGCCAGCCAGGAAGCCTTTTCGGGCAGCAGGGTCAGCGGAAGGGCGGCCACCGGCACGCACCTCTCGCCCGCGCCCGCGTAGCCGTCCGGGGACTCCCGCACCACCGCCGCGAGATCGGGGAACCCGGCGGTGGCCGCGCCGAGGGTACGGGTGATGTGCAGTGGCACGTCCAGGCCCGCCGTCATCCCCTCCATGAACGCAGAGACCGTTTCCGCCGTTTCCACCGAGTACACCGAGATGTCCCGCACGGACGAGGTCAGCCGGGCGCTCAACGCGGTCTTCACATGCGGCCCGTCCGGCACCGCGAGGGTCCTCAGGGACATCAACGGGTGTGCGGCGAAGCCCTCCTGGACCGGGGCGTCCAGCACATGGGCGGTCTGCCAGGGATGCACCGGGATCAGCACGCGCTCCCCGTCCCGCAGCCACTTCGGCCACTCGCCCGTGACGAGACAGCCGTCCACCGCCACCAGGCCCAACTCCACAGACGGCCGGTGCTCCGGCCCGTACGCGAGCTGCTCGGCCACCGAGAACCCGGGCCGCGCACGGCAGTTGGGGTGATACGGATGCCCGTCCACGATCCGCTGCTCCCACACCCAGCTCGCCTCGGTCGCTTCGGGGGTGCCGTAGGACACCGCCCGGTCCGCCCGCGACAGGGCCATGGAGGCGACGCTGTGCGCGAGTTCGGCCGCGAAGGCGGGGCCGTGCGGTACGCCGAGGGCGTCGACGAGCAGTTCCGGACGGTCGTACGTCCGCCCGGCGAGCCGCACTTCGGTCACGTACGCGGAGGTGGCGTACGGGTCGGCGTGCGGTCCGTGCAGCCGGCGGCCGTCCGTCAGACGGAGCGTGAGGCCGTCACGGGCCGTGTCACGGCGGACGATCCACGGCAGCGGCTCGTACGCCAGCGCGCGCCACAACCGGGTCAGTACGGCCGCCCGGGCGCCGGGCAGCGACTCCGCGTACCGCGCCGACAGTTCGGGGCGTACGACGCTCAGTTCCTCGGCGAACGCGGCCTCGGTGTCGGGCGTGGAGGGACGGTGCACAGGCGGACTCCTCGGGTACGGGACTGCGTCGGGTTCGTCCGCCGCGGCAGACATACTGATCACCAGTGCACCGTATGAATGGAATGGACCGGATGGATCGCGTGGACTTCAAGCCGACCGTGTTCACCCAGCTCACCCGGGGTGACATGGACGAGGCCGCCGACGCGTACGCCGCCGCGCCGTTGCTCAATTGTCTCCTTCGCGAACTGGCGGAGCCCACACCGGATCCGGGCGTCCACCGGCTCCGCGCCGGTGGCCGGATGCTGCGGGTGCGGGGGACGCGGCGCCCCGTCGAGCCCGAGGTGTACGCCGAGGGGGCCTGGCACCGGCTCACCCACCGGGAACTGGTCGCACTCGCGGCCGAGGAACTGCGCCGGTCCACCGGAGCGGCCAACTCCGAGCTGCCCGCCGAGATGACCGACAGCCGGGACGTGGTCGCCGCCCTCCTCCGGGCCCGTGCCCGCACGCCGCCGCCCGAGGACCCGTACCTGCGCTCGGAGCAGTCCCTGGTCATGGGCCACCCGTACCACCCGGCGCCCAAGACCCGCGGCGGCGGCCCGGTGACCGACTGGCTGCCGTACGCCCCCGAGGCGTACACCCGCTTCCCGCTGGAGCTGCTCGCGGTGCGCGAGGACGCGGTCGTCGAGGAGGGTGACACGACGGCGCTCGACGCGCTGGGCCAGGCCCCGCCGGGCTACCGGCTGCTGCCCGCCCACCCCTGGCAGCTCGGCCTGACCGGCGACCGCCCGGCGATCCGGGACGCCTTCGCGGACGGCCGGCTCGTACGCCTCGGACCCACTGCCCGCTCGTACTGGCCGACGGCCGCCGTCCGCACGCTCTACGCCCCCGAGGACGACCTGTTCGTCAAGTTCAGCCTCGATGTGCGCATCACCAACGACATCCGCCGCCTGTGGAAGCACGACCTGCTCAAGACGCGCGCCACCGACGCGGCGACCGCCGCCGCCTTCGCCGCACAGCCGGGGCCCGCGGCCTGGCTGAGCGACCGCGGCTACCGCACCGCCGACTTCGCCTTCGAGGAACTCGCCGTCCTGGTCCGCGACGGACTGCGCGGCCATCTCGTCCCCGGCACGACCCCGCTGCTCGCCGCCGCCCTCGTGGAGGGCTTCGACGGCAGCCCGCTCGACGGGCTCACCGACCCCGCCGCCTGGTGGGCCGCGTACCTCCGCCAGGTGGTGCCCCCGGTGCTGGAGGCGTTCGCCCGCCATGGGGTGGTCGTGGAGGCCCACCTGCAGAACACCCTGGTCGCCGTGGACGCCGCCGGCATGCCCGTCCAGGCCCTGTTCCGGGACGCGGAGGGCGTGAAACTGCTGCCGGGGGTGACCCGCGCGGCCGGCTGGGAACGGCTGGTCTACTGCCTGATCGTCAACCACCTCGCCGAGCTGGCCGCCCTCCTCGCCGAGCGGTTCCCGGGCACGGACCCCTGGCCCGCCGTACGACGGGAACTCCGCCGGCACGGCGCGGACCACGGCCTCCCCGAGATCGCCGCGCTGCTCTCCTCGCCCACCCTTCCGGGCAAGACCAATCTGCTGCTCCGCTGGACGGGCGCGGACGGCGCGGACGCGCGGTACGTGCCGCTGCCGAACCCGCTCTCCCGCCTCTGACGCCCGGGGGCGGGGCGATCAGCTGCTTTACAGTGTCAGGTGTGCTCCGCGAAGTGACCGCTGTTCGATACGTGACCCCGCTGACGGCGGGCGGCTCCGTGCCCGGGGTCGTCGAGGCCGACGACCTGGGGACCTACGTCGTGAAGTTCACGGGTGCCGCCCAGGGCCACAAGGCGCTGGTCGCCGAGATCATCGTCGGTGAGCTGGCCCGCGCCCTCGGGCTGCGGTTCCCCGAGCTGGTCCTCGTCCACTTCGATCCGGCCGTCGGCGGGCACGAGCCCCACCAGGAGGTCCAGGACCTGCTGCGGGCCAGTGCCGGGCTCAACCTCGGCATGGACTATCTGCCGGGCGCGAAGGACTTCACACCGGAGATCGCGCGGACCTTCCCCGTGGACCCGCTGGAGGCCGGGAAGGTGATCTGGCTGGACGCCCTGACGGTCAATGTGGACCGCACGGTGCACAGCTCGAACCTGATGGTCTGGCCCACCTTCGGTATCGCGCCGCCGCGGCTCTGGCTGATCGACCACGGCGCCGCCCTCGTCTTCCACCACCGCTGGGACGCGTCGTCGCCGGAAAAGGCGTACGACTTCCGGCGCCACGCGCTCGGCGGCCACCTCCCGGACACCCGCGCGGCCGACGCCGAGCTCGCGCCCCGGGTGACCGAGGAGCTGCTGCGCGCGGTCCTGGCCGAGGTGCCCGACGCCTGGCTGACCGACGAGCCCGGCTTCGCGAGCCCCGACGCGGTCCGCGAGGCCTACGTCGGCTATCTCCTCGCCCGCGTCCGGTCCTCCGCCGCCTGGCTGCCCACGGACTTCCCGAGCCGCGAGCAGCTCGCCGCGGAGGACGCCGATCGCGCGGAGCGGACCCAGCGGGGGCGGCCCGACTGGCTCAAACGGGTCCCGGACCTGCACGGCAAACCGGCGGCGGAACAGGATTGGTCGGTGCATCTCGGATGACAGACGTCCAGCGGGTCCAGATCGAGTACTGCACCCAGTGCCGCTGGCTGCCCCGCGCGGCCTGGCTGGCACAGGAACTGCTCACCACCTTCGAGGCGGAGCTCGACGAGCTGTCCCTCAAGCCCGGCACCGGCGGTGTCTTCGTCGTCCGGGTCAACGACGAGGTGGTCTGGGACCGCCGCGAGCAGGGTTTCCCCGAGCCCACGGCGGTCAAGCGCCTCGTACGCGACCGAGTGGCCCCGGAGAGGTCCCTGGGCCACTCGGACAGGCACGCGGACAGACACGCGGACGGACCGGCGCAGTGAGGCCGGGTCAGCCGGCCAGCTGCTCGTAGGCGGGCAGCGTCAGGAAGTCCGCGTAGTCCTCGTCCAGCGCGACCTTCAGGAGCAGGTCGTGCGCCTGCTGCCAGCGGCCGGCCGCGAAGGCCTCCTCGCCGATCTCGGCGCGGATGTCCGCGAGTTCCCGCGCGGCGACCTCGCGCGCCAGCTCGGGGGTGGCGGCCACGGTCTTTCCGTCGTGCTCGAAGACGACACCGGCGTTGATCCACTGCCAGATCTGCGAGCGCGAGATCTCGGCGGTGGCGGCGTCCTCCATGAGGTTGAAGATGGCGACCGCGCCGAGGCCGCGCAGCCAGGCCTCGATGTAACGGATGCCGACCTGCACGGCGTTGACCAGACCGTCGTACGTCGGCCGGGCGTCCAGCGAGTCGATGGCGATGAGGTCACCGGCCGCGACCGACACGTCCTCGCGCAGCCGGTCCTTCTGGTTGGGCCTGTCGCCGAGAACCGCGTCGAAGGAGGCCATCGCGATCGGGACGAGGTCGGGGTGGGCCACCCACGAGCCGTCGAAGCCGTCGCCGGCCTCACGGTCCTTGTCGGCCTTGACCTTCTCGAAGGCGATCTTGTTGACCTCTTCGTCGCGCCGCGAGGGGATGAAAGCGGCCATGCCGCCGATCGCGTGCGCGCCGCGCTTGTGGCAGGTGCGGACGAGGAGTTCGGTGTACGCGCGCATGAACGGGGCCGTCATCGTGACCGCGTTGCGGTCCGGCAGGACGAACTTGGTGCCGCCGTCACGGAAGTTCTTGACGATCGAGAAGAGATAGTCCCAGCGGCCCGCGTTCAACCCGGCGGCGTGGTCGCGGAGTTCGTAGAGGATCTCGTCCATCTCGTACGCGGCGGTGATGGTCTCGATCAGGACGGTCGCGCGGACCGTGCCCTGCGGAATGCCGACGTAGTCCTGCGCGAAGACGAACACGTCGTTCCACAGGCGGGCTTCGAGGTGCGACTCCGTCTTCGGCAGGTAGAAGTACGGGCCCTTGCCGAGGTCGAGCAGGCGCTGCGCGTTGTGGAAGAAGTACAGGCCGAAGTCGACCAGCGCGCCGGGCACGGGCGTGCCGTCGGCGGTGACGAGGTGGCGCTCGTTCAGGTGCCAGCCGCGCGGCCGCATCACGACCGTCGCGAGCTCGTCGTTGGGCTTCAGCGCGTACGACTTGCCGGACTTCGGGTCGGTGAAGTCGATGCCGCGGGTGTACGCGGCGATCAGGTTGAGCTGACCGAGGACCACGTTCTCCCAGGTGGGCGCCGAGGCGTCCTCGAAGTCCGCGAGCCACACCCGGGCACCGGAGTTGAGGGCGTTGATCGTCATCTTGCGGTCGGTGGGGCCGGTGATCTCGACCCGTCGGTCGTTCAGCGCGGCCGGAGCGGGGGCCACCCTCCAGGAGTCGTCCGCGCGGATCGCGGCGGTCTCCGGGAGGAAGTCGAGCGTGGAGGTGCGGGCGATCTCGGCGCGGCGCTCCGCGCGGCGGGCGAGGAGCTCGTCACGCCGGGGCGTGAACAGCCGGTGCAGCTCGGCCACGAAGGCGAGGGCCGCGTCGGTGAGGACCTCTTCCTGCCGGGGCAGGGGCTCGGCGTCGACGATGGCCAGCGGGGACGGCGCTGGTGCGGACATGAGCTGTCACTTCCTTCAGCGAGCTACGTGCGGGCGAGCAACATACGGGCCGTGCGAGCGAACCATGGGCGGCGTCACCGCGCCTGGCACCCGGTGCCATGGCGCGCGGGGAGGGCGCCGAGCGCCCTCGACACGACGGGGCGCTTCTGAACAGTGGATACTAGTTTCCTCATGGTGGAAGTTCAATCGTTTGTTGATGTCGAGATTCTCCGGATCGACAGAAGGTGGCGCTCCGTGCCACCCCGTTCACTCAAGGTGGATCAGGTCGGCCTCCGTGTCGATGTCGTACGCCCGCGCCACATCCCCGCACTCGACGAGGGTGACCGCGTCCTGGTGGGCCTTCAGGTAGGCGCGCGCGCCCCGGTCGCCGGTGGCGGTCGCCGCGATCCCGGCCCAGTGGCCGGCCCCGAAGAGCACCGGATGGCCGCGTTCACCGTCGTACGCCGCCGCGGCGAGCGACAGCGGGGAGGTGTACGCGGCGAGTACCCGGGCCACCGCCTCCCGGCCGATCCCCGGCTGGTCGACCAGCGAGACCAGCGCGGCCCGCGCCCCCGAGTCCGCCAGTGAGTCCAGTCCCGCCCGCAGCGAGGAGCCCATGCCCTCCTCCCACTCCGGGTTGTCCACGAGGACGCACCCGGCCAGCGACGCCTGATCCCGTACGGCATCGGCCCGGGCGCCGAGGACGACATGGACGCGGGTACAGCCGCCGGCGCGCAGCACCCCGACCGCGTGTTCGACGAGGGGTCGTCCCCGGTGCGGCAGGAGTGCCTTGGGGCGGCCCCCGAGGCGCCGCCCGCCGCCGGCCGCCAGCAGCAGCCCGGCCACCTCGTCCGTGTTCTCCGTCATGTCCCCTGCATACCCGACCGGGCCGGGGCGCGCCCCGGAACCCGGGCCGTCCCCCCCCCCGATGTCGGCGGGCTGAATTTCGGTCCCGGCGGTGGCGCCCGGCGCATCAGGTGGCGTTTACTGGCCCGCGTCCCCCGGCGCCCGACCACCGCCACGGGGAGCTGGGGCCGACACGAGAAGGACCGACGCACAACGGCGTGCCAGGGGGGAGAGCTGTGTTGCGGAGCTTGGGGCAGAGGCCAGTGACCGGCAGCGACGAGGACCCGAGGGTGGCGGAACTACGGACCGCCGTCTCCCGGCTGCGCCGTGAACTCGCCGCGCATCCGGCCGAGTTCCCCGACCGCGGCATCGCCGAGGACGAACTCGCGGCGCTCGCCGCGATGGCCGCCGCGGGCGAGCCCGAGATCCCCCGGCTGCGCCGCTCCCTCCTCCTGGTCGCGGGCGCGATCGGCTCGGTCAGCGCCCTGGCGACACGTCTCGCGGACGTGCGCACCGCGGTGGAACTCTTCGGAGAACCCCCGCACCGAAGCCGCCGGTGACCCAGGCCGAGCGCCACCCCTCACCGGCGGGGGTCCTGACGGGTCCGCGTACGCACCCTCGGGCCGGGCGTGTCCGGGTCCCGCGCTCCCGGCCCCGCCCGGGTCCGCCTCAGCCGCGTCTGCGGATGACACCCCGCTCGGTGGCCGCCGCCACCGCCGACGTGCGGGAGTCCACGCCCAACTTCGCGTAGATGTGGACCAGATGGGACTTCACGGTCGCCTGGCTCAGGAACAGCTTCTTGCTGATCTGCTGGTTCGAGAGACCGTCCTTGACCAGTTCGAGGACTTCCAGTTCGCGACGGCTGAGAGCGGCGGCGGGGGTGCGCATGCGGTCCATGAGGCGGTCGGCGACCGTCGGGGCCAGCGCCGAGTGACCCGACGCGGCGGTGCGCACGGCGGCGGAGAGCTCCTCGGGCGGGGCGTCCTTGAGGAGATAGCCCGAGGCGCCCGCCTCGACCGCGGCGAGGATGTCCGCGTCGGTGTCGTACGTGGTGAGGACGAGGACACGGGGTGCGCCGGGACGTGCCGTGATGGCCGCCGTGGCCTCCGCTCCGTGCATCCCGGGGCCGAACTGGAGGTCCATGAGGACGACGTCGACATCGCCCGCCCCGGCGCGCTCCACCGCGGCCTCCGCCGTCGGCGCCTCCGCGACGATCTCGAAGTCCGGCTCACCGGACAGCACGGCACGCAGTCCCGCGCGGACGACGGGATGATCGAAACCGAAAGGTTCCTGCTCGTGGGGCTGCCGTCCGGGCTGACCGCCGGGCTCGCCGAGGAGAACACCTCGGCGGTCACCGGGCTGCCCGCCGACCACCTCGCCTTCGCCGCGCCGCCCGCGGGACAGTCGGTGTCGTTCACCGGCTCGACGGTTCCCGCCCCCGCGTGGCGGACCTGGGCCGACAGGCCGGGCGTCACCTCGGCCGAGCCGATCGGCATCCGCACCCTGAACGCGGGCGCCGGGAACCGTACGGCCGCGGTGTCCTCCTTCGCCGTACGGCCGAACTCCGGGATCGCCCCCGCCGGGGTCGCCCCCGGCCGGGTCGTGCTCTCGGAGAAGGCCGCCGCCGAGCTCGACGTCGCGGCGGGGGACCGGGTGCGGCTCGGCGGCACCGAGCGGACGGTCGCGGCCGTCGAGGGCCGTGCCGCGTACAGCCACACCCCCGTGGTGTGGACCGACCTCTCCGGTCCGGCGACCGTGGTGGCCCTGCGGACCGACGGCGCCGACCTGGCGGCGGCCGATCGCGCCGCGGGCACGAAGACCCTCACCAGGGAGGACGCCCTCACCGCCATCGGCTCCTACCGGGCCGAGAACGGCTCGCTCCAGCTCATGCGCGGCTTCCTCTTCGCCATCTCGGCGCTCGTCATAGGAGCGTTCTTCACGGTATGGACGATCCAGCGTCGCCGGACATCGCCGTCCTGAAGGCGCTGGGCGCCTCCACGCCGTATCTGCTGCGGGACGCGCTCGGCCAGGCGGTGCTGATGCTCACCTGCGGCACGCTGCTGGGCACCGCGCTCGCCGCCGGAGCCGGAGCGCTCGTGCGGGGCGGCGATGTGCCGTTCGTGCTGGACGGGCCGACCGTGCTCGGACCCGCCGCCGTGATCGTCGTCCTCGGGGCGCTCGGCGCGGGCCTGTCCGTCCGGCGGATCACCGCCGTCGACCCGCTGACCGCGCTGGGAAGCGCCCGGTGAGAGCCCGGTGACCGCGCGCCCCGCACGGCGCGGGGGAGCGCCCGACACAGGCGCCGGGAGGCGCCGGACCGACCCACGAGAGAGTGCCCCATGAGCCTGACGCTCGACGACATCACCCTCACCTACCCGGACGGCGACGGCCGCCTGACCGCCCTGGACGGCGTCGGCCTCCTGGTGCCGGCCGGAACCATGACGGCCGTCGTCGGCCCCTCGGGATCCGGCAAGTCCAGCCTCCTCGCGGTCGCGGCGACCCTGGTCACCCCGGACCGCGGCCGCGTCCTCGTCGGCGGTACGGAGACGGGGACGCTGACCCCCGCCGAACGGGCCGTCCTGCGGCGGCGCGCGATCGGGATCGTGTTCCAGCAGCCGAACCTGCTGCCCTCACTGACCGCGCTGGAGCAGCTCCAGGTGATGGGCCACCTGGACGGAAGGCGTCAAGTGGCCGACCGCGCGCGGGAGTTGCTTGCCGCGGTCGGACTCGGCGACCTGGCGCACCGGCGTCCCCACCAGCTCTCCGGCGGTCAGCGCCAGCGGGTGAACATCGCCCGCGCGCTGGTCAACGAGCCGTCCGTGCTCCTGGTCGACGAACCGACCAGCGCCCTCGACCACGAACGGGGCACGGCCGTGCTCGACCTGCTGGTCCGGCTCACCCGTGAACGCGGCACGGCGACCGTCCTCGTGACGCACGACCGCGCCCACCTCGGCGAGGCGGACGCGGTGCGGGAGATGGCGGACGGGCGCCTGGAGGAACGCGTCGGAGCCGCCGGGCCGGACTGAGGCGTGCCGGACTGAGACGGGCCGGACTAAGACGGGCCGGACTGAGGCGTGCCGGACTGAGACGGGCCGGACTGAGGCGTGCCGGGACAGTTGCGTGCCGGGCCGGGGCGGTGCCCCGGTCAGGCGGCGCCGGGGCCCGAGCTGGCCAGGGCCTCCGACAGCTCGGCCGCGACCTGCTGGAGGACCGGCACGATCTTGTCGGTGGCGGCCTCGGTGACCCGGCCGGCCGGACCGGAGATCGAGATCGCGGCGGCGGTCGGGGAGTCGGGCACGGAGACGGCCAGGCAGCGGACGCCGATCTCCTGCTCGTTGTCGTCGACCGCGTAGCCGGCCCGGCGTACCTCTTCGAGCGCGGCGATGAAGCCGTCCGGCGTGGTGATCGTCTTCTCCGTCGCGGCGGGCATCCCGGTTCGCGAGAGCAGCGCGCGCACCTCGGCGTCCGGAGTGTGGGCCAGCAGCGCCTTGCCGACGCCCGTGGAGTGCGGCAGCACCCGGCGGCCCACCTCGGTGAACATGCGCATGGAGTGCTTGGACGGGACCTGGGCGACGTAGACGATCTCGTCCCCGTCGAGCAGCGCCATGTTCGCGGTCTCCCCGGTCTCCTCGACCAGGCGCGCCAGGTAGGGGCGGGCCCAGGTGCCGAGCAGCCGGGAGGCGGACTCGCCGAGGCGGATCAGACGGGGGCCGAGCGCGTACCTGCGGTTGGTCTGCTGGCGTACGTATCCGCAGGCCACCAGGGTGCGCATCAGCCGGTGAATGGTGGGCAGCGGCAGCCCGCTGCTCGCGGAGAGCTCGCTCAGGCCGACCTCGCCCCCGGCGTCCGCCATGCGCTCCAGCAGATCGAAGGCGCGCTCGAGGGACTGGACACCGCCACTGGGAGCGGACGATTTGGCGTCGGTGGTGCTGGCGCTGGACGGCGGCACGGCGGCGGTCCTTTCGGGGCGCAGAATCGAGTGGATCGAGAGGGTGACCCGAAGCGTCTCGACCGGGGTGGTGGCGGGTGGCGGGCAGGCAGAGACGCAGCCTACCCGGCAGTCGGTCGACTCCCTGGTTGTGCATCACCACATTCTGCTGGTCGGAATCATACTTTCACTTTGTGGAAACAGTCAGAGCTGGGCGGGTCGGGGGCAGAGTGGAGGGGTGAACCCTTGACGGCACGAGGGCCGGAGTGAAGACTCCTTCAACAGAACGTTGAATTTCGTTACGCGGAAGTAAACCGGCGGCAGCGGGATTCGACGGCGGCAGAGAGGGGTCCGGGTGTCCGACGTCGAACTGGTGCTGCGCTCGACGCGCGTCATCACTCCCGAAGGGACGCGCGCCGCTTCGGTCGCGGTCGCCCGGGGGAAGATCACGGCCGTGCTGCCGCACGACGCCGAGGTGCCGCCCGGCGCCCGGTTCGAGGACTTCGGCGACGACGTCCTGCTGCCCGGCCTCGTCGACACCCACGTCCATGTGAACGACCCGGGACGCACCGAGTGGGAGGGCTTCTGGACGGCGACGCGCGCCGCGGCCGCCGGCGGCATCACCACCCTGATCGACATGCCGCTCAACTCCCTCCCGCCGACGACGACGGTCGGCAACCTCCGTACGAAGCAGGACGTCGCCCGCTCCAAGGCGCACATCGACGTCGGCTTCTGGGGCGGCGCGCTCCCCGGCAACGTCAAGGATCTGCGGCCCCTGCACGATGCCGGAGTCTTCGGCTTCAAGGCGTTCCTGTCGCCCTCCGGCGTCGACGAGTTCCCCGAACTGGACCAGGACCAGCTCGGCCGGTCCCTCGCCGAGATCGCGGGCTTCGGCGGCCTGCTGATCGTGCACGCCGAGGACCCGCACCACCTGGCGGCCGCCCCGCAGCAGGGCGGCCGGAGGTACGCCGACTTCCTCGCCTCGCGCCCCCGCGACGCCGAGGACACCGCCATCGCCGGTCTCATCGCGCAGGCCGAGCGCCTCGACGCGCGGGTGCACGTGCTGCATCTGTCGTCGAGCGACGCGCTCCCGCTGATCGCCGCCGCGAAGGCCGAGGGCGTCCGGCTGACGGTGGAGACCTGCCCGCACTACCTCACCCTGACCGCCGAGGAAGTCCCGGACGGCGCCAGCGAGTTCAAGTGCTGCCCGCCGATCCGCGAGGCCGCCAACCAGGACCTGTTGTGGCAGGCGCTGGCCGACGGCACGATCGACTGCGTGGTCACCGACCACTCGCCGTCGACCGCCGACCTCAAGACGGACGACTTCGCGACCGCGTGGGGCGGCATCTCGGGACTTCAGCTGAGCCTGTCCGCCGTCTGGACCGAGGCCCGGGGACGCGGCCACGGCCTGGAGGACGTGGTCCGCTGGATGTCCACCCGCACGGCCGAACTGGTCGGCCTCGGCGACCGCAAGGGCGCGATCGAGGCGGGCCGCGACGCCGACTTCGCGGTGCTCGCCCCCGACGAGACCTTCACCGTCGATCCCGCCGCGCTCCAGCACCGCAACCGGGTGACGGCCTACGCGGGCAGGACCCTCACCGGCGTCGTGAAGTCGACCTGGCTGCGCGGCGAACGCATCGTCGCCGAGGGCCGGTTCGCCGAGCCCTCCGGCCACCTCCTCACCCGCCACCCGTAGCCCCCCACCGAACCCTCCCCGATCACCCTCACCCAACCCCCTCCCGACCCACCTCACTGATCCGCACCACCGACCGCCGCACCGCACTCCGGCACCCGCACCGCATCCGCACCCGCAACGGCCGACCCCGAAAGGCAGATCGATCATCGTGACGGCGCAGCGCCCAACCGTTCTGGCCACCTTCACCGGAGACGCGAACCCCTACGGAGGCGGCGACCCGTACGCGGACTACCGCACCGCCGACTTCCCCTTCACCCAGTACGCCAACCTCGCCGACCGGCGGCTCGGCGCCGGGGTCGTCGCCGCCAACGACGAGTTCTTCGCCCAGCGCGAGAACCTCCTCGTCCCCGGGGCCGCCGAGTTCGACCCCGAGCACTTCGGCCACAAGGGCAAGATCATGGACGGCTGGGAGACCCGGCGGCGCCGCGGCGCCTCGGCCGAACACCCGTGGCCGACTGCCGAGGACCACGACTGGGCCCTGGTGCGCCTCGGCGCCCCCGGCGTGATCCGGGGGATCGTGGTCGACACGGCGCACTTCCGCGGCAACTACCCGCAGGCGGTGTCGGTCGAGGGCGCGTCGGTGCCCGGTTCGCCCTCCCCGGAGGAACTCCTCGCCGACGACGTGAAGTGGACGACCCTCGTACCGCGCACCGCGGTCGGCGGTCACGCGGCCAACGGATTCGCCGTCTCCGTCGAACAGCGCTTCACGCACCTGCGCGTCAACCAGCACCCCGACGGGGGCATCGCACGGCTGCGTGTGTACGGCGAGGTCGTGCCCGACCCGCGCTGGCTGTCCGCCCTGGGCACCTTCGACGTGGTCGCCCTGGAGAACGGCGGACAGGCGGAGGACGCCTCTAACCTCTTCTACTCGCCCGCCACCAACACCATCCAGCCGGGCCGCTCCCGCAAGATGGACGACGGCTGGGAGACGCGCCGCCGCCGCGACAACGGCAACGACTGGATTCGCTACCGGCTTGTCGCCCAGTCCGAGATCCGCGCCCTCGAGATCGACACGGCGTACCTGAAGGGCAACAGCGCCGGATGGGCCTCGGTCTCGGTGAAGAACGGCGACGAGGGGGAGTGGACCGAGGTCCTGCCCCGCACCCGCCTCCAGCCCGACACCAACCACCGCTTCACCCTGGCCGCACCCGTCGTGGGCACCCACGCGCGCGTGGACATCTTCCCGGACGGCGGCATCTCCCGTCTGCGTCTGTTCGGCTCCCTGACGGAGGAGGGCGCGTCACGACTGGCGGCACGCCACCAGGAGCTGGGCGGCTGAGACTCCCGGCTCCGCTGCCGGATCCAGGGGCTGTGGGCCTGTGGGCCTGTGGGCCTGTGGGACAGACCGATTCCGGTACGTCCCACAGGCCGTGCTCCGGGCTGCTGCAGGCGCCCGTTGTCCCGTGCCACGGGCTCGGGCGGCGGTCGCCTCGAACTCGCCGTGCGGGGTGACCGAGCCCGGCTCGATGACGCCCCGAGGCCGGCCTGTTCCAGGCGTGGCCTGCGCCAGGGGGCCGGGTGCGGCCCCGACACGCTAGGCCGCGTGGCCTCCGTCCACGGCGAATTCGGCCCCCGTCACGTACCCCGCCTCGCTCCCTGCCAGATACGCGACCATCGACGCGACCTCGTCGGCGGCGCCGAAGCGGCCCACGGCGGTCATCGCGGCCTGACCCGGTGCGAACGGACCGTCCGCCGGGTTCATGTCCGTGTCGATCGGCCCGGGATGGACGATGTTGGCCGTGATCCCGCGGTCGCCCAGTTCCCGCGCCAGCGCCTTGGTCAGGCCCATCAGCGCCGACTTGCTGGTCGCGTAGAGCGTTCCGCCGGGGCCGGGGACCCGCTGTGTCATGCAGGTGCCGATCGTGATGATCCGCCCGCCGTCCCCGAGGTGCGGCGCGGCCGACCGGGAGGCCAGGAAGGCCCCCCGGACATTGACGGCGAGTACCCGGTCGACGTCCGCCAGGGTGAGGGTGTCCAGTGGCCCCAGGACACCCACCCCCGCGTTGTTGACGAGCACGTCGAGCCGTCCGAACTCCGCGACGACGCGGTCGGCCACCCCGCCGGCCTCCCCCGCGTCCGAGGAGTCCGCGCACAGGGCGAGTCCCCTGCGCCCGAGCGCCTCGATGCCTCGTACGACGTCCTCCGCCGCCTCCTTGCCTCTCACATAGGTGACGGCCACGTCCGCGCCCTCGCGGGCGAGGCGCAGCGCCGTCGCGGCCCCGATGCCCCGGCTGCCACCGGTCACGAGGGCCACCTTGCCGTTCATGGTTGCTTGAGAAGTCATGTGTCCATCCCAGCGTTCGCACGCGCCCCGCGCTGGCGGCGAACGGACACCGCTTTCGCCGGGCCTGGGTTCGCGGCCCGTCCGCCGCGTCGCACGCGTGTCCGACGTGGGGTGTCGTCGCCGACAACTGGCCGGCCCGTTGGGGCTCACGGCCGAGTCCGCCCGCGGAGTCGCCCAGGTGGAATCCGAACGGCTGAACGTCACTCGCGAGGCGCTGGGGTGCCGTATCTCCACTTGAGGCGGTTCGCCGCACCTCCGGACCGACGTACACGACAGCCACTGGCTGAGCATCGTCCGGCTCCCGCCCCACGGCGCATGACCTCGACCCGCCGAAGGGGGTCTGGGCCCACCTGAGGAATTCGCTGGCCGATCCCGGCCCCGGGGTTCTTGCCGGAGCCCGGCCGAGGGCGGCACGGAGCACCGGCGGTGGGTGGCACGGAGCACCGGCGGTGGGTGGCGCGAGGCGGCCCGGCGGTGGGTGGCGCGCGGGGCCACCGCCGGGGCCCGGCGGAAGGGCGGGCGGTCCGGTCGACCGTGCCCGCCCTCCCACCGGGCTCCGGGTCAGCCGAGCTTGGCCGTCTGGGCCTCGATGAGCGCGGCCGGCACGCTGTAGGCGGCCGCCTTGCCGTCGCCGGCCAGGGCCGCGAGGCTGAGCGAGTAATACGTCGCGACGGTGTTGCCGTGACGCGCGACCTCGGCGTGCACGGTCAGCGGGGATCCCTCCGCGTCACCGTCCGCCGCGAACGCCACCGACTCGTCACCGTTCCCGGAGGCCTTCTCCCCCACGACCTTCGAGAACTTCTGCGGCCCGTCCTCGGCCGTGGCGGTGAACCCGCCCCCACAGCCCTTGATCGCCTCGGAGACCGCCGACATGGTCTCCTTCGCGCCGTCCCCCTCGTACGAGGAGAGCGAGACGATGGTCATCGTCGAACCGAGTGCGTCGGTGACGGAGCCCAGTGCCTTCTCGAGCTCCTCCGGCGACATGTCCGCCATGTCCTTGGTGGGGGACGCGCTCGCCTTGGCCGCGGGGTCTTCCTGGGCCATGCGGTTCACGTAGGAGGCCGAGTCGCCCGGCGCGAAGCCGGTGAGGACGTACGCGAGGGGCGCGCACTTCTCGTCGACGACCTTGACGTCCTTCTTGGAGGCGGCGAACGCGTCGGCCTTGTCGGCCGGACTGACCTTGAAGCCCTTGGCGTCGGCCGTCGTGATGATCAGCTTGCCCAGCTCGCTGTCGCTGAGGGGCTTCGCGGCGGCGGCCGAGTCCTTGCCGCTGTCCTTGTCGTCGGAACCCGACCCGGACCCGCTGTCGGAGCAGCCGGTGACGAGGGAGAGGGACAGAACGGACACAACCGCTGCGGCGCCGGTACGGGGCCGCGCGAATCTCTTCATTATTTCGAAAGTTCCTTCGGTGGTGTGGAGTTGCAGGGGGAGTCTGAGGTCAAGGTCAAAGGATCGTCAAGCCGGTTCCCTGGGAGGCCCGGTGTTTGTCTGACGGAGTGCCGGTATGGGCGACGATCGGCCTCTCGCTCGGGGGTCTCTGAAGAGCGATGGCGGTCGTGAGCCTGCATCTTGACGGGCGGTCACTTCCTTCCGCTGCCGCGGCCACGGACCGTCCGGAGCCCGCCGAACCACCGCCCAGGTCGCGTTGCGCGTGCGCTGTGGCGCTCGCTCCCCATGAGGCCCTCGGCGGAGAAGCGCACCTCGCAGTCCCGTCACGCGGGGCAGATCGAAGGGGGCGCCCCGTGCGGCATCGAAAGCGGATCGCCGAGGCGTCGTGAGCTGCCCCGGTCGTCCTCGGCGGTTTCGATCGGATCCGGTGTGGGCTGCTCGGGGAGGCAAGGCCGGGAACGGACTGGCACGGGTTGTCCGGCGTCGGCAGAGCCCGACCTCTCTGAACTGCGAAAACGTCATGAGAAGGCGCAGGCGGGCAAAGGCCGCCAAGATCCTCGAAAGGACGCCCATCCGCCAGAGGCCCGCACCGGGCACACCGCCTCACCCGATGGTGCGGAACTCTTCGCTCCGCTTCCCGCGTTCCTCTGGTGTGACTCTTCAGCAAGAAATCGTCGGCAACGCCATGCAGATGGCGGTGGTCAACCTGGGCCTCGGCCAGACCGTGTACTGCGAGGCGGGAAAGTTCCTGTTCAAGACGACCAACGTGACCATGGAGACGCGGCTCTCCGGGCCGTCGGGCGGCGGTGGGCAGCAGGGCGGTGGCGGCGGCATGGGCGGCATGCTGCGCCAGGCCGTGGGCACCGCCATGCAGGCGGGCCAGCGCGCCCTCGCGGGCGAGTCCCTGGCCTTCCAGTACTTCACCTCGACGGGCGGCGAGGGCACCGTCGGTTTCGCGGGCGTGCTGCCCGGTGAGATGCGCGCCCTGGAGCTCGACGGCACGCGCGCGTGGTTCGCCGAGAAGGACGCCTTCGTGGCGGCGGAGTCGACCGTGCAGTTCGGGATCGCCTTCCAGGGCGGCCGGACCGGGCGAAGCGGCGGCGAGGGATTCGTCCTGGAGAAGTTCACCGGGCAGGGCACGGTGATCATCGCGGGCGCGGGCAACTTCATCGACCTGAACCCGGCCGACTTCGGCGGCCGCGTCGAGGTCGACACGGGCTGTGTCGTCGCCTTCGAGGAGGGCATTCAGTACGGCATCCAGCGCATCGGAGGCCTCAACCGGCAGGGGATGATGAACGCCGTCTTCGGCGGCGAGGGCCTGTCGCTGGCCACCCTGGAGGGCAACGGACGGGTGATCCTGCAGTCGCTCACGATCGAGAGCCTCGCCAACGCCCTCAGGAAGGCCCAGGGCGGCGACAAGCAGGGTCCGACGGGCGGCCTCTTCTCGACGAACGAGGGGTGAACCGGTCGCGGCCGGACGCCCGAGCGGCTGCCGGGTCGCTCCGTGGCGCGGCCCTGGAGTCGCGAGCGGGACGGCCGCGTGGCGGGACCGGGGAGACGGTTGCCGGGTGACGCCGTCGCGGGACCGATGAGTTGCGGGCGCCGGTGGGGTCTGCCCTGATGACAGCAGACCCCACCGGAAGGAAGCAGGCACCGTCATGGGCAAGCTCAGTGTTACCGCCTTCGTCACGCTCGACGGAGTCCACCAGGCGCCGGGCGGTCCCGAGGAGGACCGGAGCGGCGGCTTCGAGCAGGGCGGCTGGAGCGTCCCCTACGGCGACGAGGACTTCGGACGCTTCGTCACCGACGTGTTCTCCCGCGTGGACGCCTTTCTGCTGGGCAGGCGGACGTATGAGATCTTCGCGGGCTACTGGACGAAGATCACCGACCCGGCCGACCCGATCGCCTCCAAGCTGAACGGCCTGCCCAAGTACGTCCCCTCCTCGACGCTCACGCAGCCCGCCTGGGAGAACACGACCGTGATCACCGGTGACCTCGGCGAAGAGGTCGCCGCGCTCAAGGAGCGCACCGAGGGCGAGCTCCAGGTCCACGGCAGCGCCGCGCTCGCCCAGTCCTTGTTCGCGCTCGACCTGGTCGACACCCTGCACCTGATCACCTTCCCCGTCGTGCTGGGCGCGGGCCGCCGCCTCTTCGCCGAGGGCGCCCTCCCCACCGCGTTCCGGCGCGCCGGTGGCACCACGACCGGTGCGGGCGTCGCCATCAACACCTACGAGCGCGAAGGCCGGCCGACGTACGGCAGCTACTAGCCGTGTCGCGACAGGTTAACTCCCGGATAAATCATCGGACTTGGCGGGAGAAATCAAGTTCCTTGACATTGACATGTCATGCTCTACGCGCGTCATCCTAGGTTCATGAGATTCCCCCCACGTACCACTCGCATCGGTGCCCTCGTGGCCCTCATGTCCGCCCTGCTCGTCGGCGGCACCGCCGTGGTTCCGGCCAACGCGGCGGCGACCGCCGTCGGCAGCATCTGCTACAGCGCGCTGCCGTCCCAGGCGTACGACACCCTGGATCTGATCGACTCGGGAGGCCCCTTCCCGTACTCGCAGGACGGGGCGGTCTTCCAGAACCGGGAGGGTGTTCTGCCCTCCCAGTCCACCGGGTACTACCACGAATACACGGTCAAGACGCCCGGCTCCTCGACGCGTGGCGCCCGTCGCATCGTGACCGGCAAGAAGACCCTGGAGGACTACTACACCTCGGACCACTACGTCACGTTCCGGCTGATCAACTTCGGTTGCTGATCGGCCGGTGGGCGGGGCCGCCGGGAGCCCGGGCCGAGCTCAGCCGGGCTTCTGGCTCTCCGCGGCCGCGAACAGGGCGAACGCCAGCACCAGGAGTACGGCGCTCGCGTAGATCTCGTGACCGTCGAGGAGACCGAGCCGCTGCACGAGTCCCCACCCGTGCAGTCGGCCGGTGATCTCCTGGACCAGGCCGAGGACGCCCTGAACGAGGGCGACGAATCCGAGCACCTCCAGAATCTGCTTCATGGGACGACCCTCGCCCCGCGGACCCCCCAGGCACATCGGCCGCGGGGCGAGGCCTGTCCGACCGAAGTCGCAGGGTGCAACGCCCTCCGCCCGACGAAAGTCTGAAGTGGGTCGACTT
Source organism: Streptomyces sp. NPDC060027 (assembly GCF_042737005.1). Lineage (NCBI taxonomy): Bacteria > Bacillati > Actinomycetota > Actinomycetes > Kitasatosporales > Streptomycetaceae > Streptomyces > Streptomyces sp. NPDC060027. The sequence continues at coordinate 30,880 of NZ_JBHWVI010000040.1, read as the reverse complement.
TGGTCGGTGACGGTGCTCGCGGGGAGGTGGCGGCGGGTTCGGCTGCGTAGATTTGTCGACCGTGAGTGGTGACAATCCGGCGTCCGCGCCCCGTGACGTTCCCGCGTCGACCCTGCCGGGCCGACGCTGGCTGCTGCCGTCGGCCGTGGCCGCGGAACTCGACCCCGACGCCGAGCGAGCGGGGCGCTCCGGACGGCCGAGGCGCACCCTGCGCGACTGGGTCGTCGACTTCGGCCTCTTCCTGCTGGCCATCGCCGTCGGACTCGCGGCCGCGAACACCCTGACCGACGACCCGAACACCCCGCACGGCCTCGCCGTCGCCGACCAGTGGATCGGCGCGCTCGCCTGCGCGGCGGTCTGGCTGCGCCGACGCTGGCCGCTGGGGCTCGCCGTCGCCATGATCCCGGTCGGGCTGGTCTCGAACACGGCGGGCGGTGCGGGCCTGGTCGCCCTCTTCACCCTCGCCGTGCACCGGCCCTTCCGCTACGTGGCCTGCGTCGCCGGCGTCCAGCTCGCGCTGCTCCCGGCGTTCTTCTGGCTGCGGCCCGACCCGGACCTGCCGTACCCCGCCGCCGTCGCTGTCACCGCGCTGCTCACCTCGGCGTTGGTCGGCTGGGGCATGTTCGTCCGGTCCAAGCGGCAGCTCATGCTGAGTCTGCGGGACCGGGCGCGGCGGGCCGAGACCGAGGCGGCGCTGCGGGCCGAGCAGGCGCAGCGGCTGGCCCGGGAGGCGATCGCGCGCGAGATGCACGACGTGCTCGCGCACCGGCTCACGCTGCTGAGCGTGCACGCGGGGGCGTTGGAGTTCCGGCCCGACGCGCCCCGGGAGGAGGTCGCCCGGGCCGCGGGGGTCATCCGGGAGAGCGCACACGAGGCACTGCAGGATCTGCGCGAGATCATCGGGGTGCTGCGGGCCGGGGACTCCGACGACGCGGGGCGGCCGCAGCCGACGCTCGCGGCGCTCGACGGGCTGGTCGCCGAGTCGCGCGCCGCCGGTACGAAGGTCGTTCTCGACAACGGTGTCGCCGACCCGGCCGCCGTGCCCGCGTCCGTCGGCCGCACCGCGTACCGCATCGCGCAGGAAGGGCTGACCAATGCCCGCAAGCACGCGCCCGGGGCGGAGGTCACGGTGACGGTGCGGGGGGCTGCCGGGGACGGGCTGACCGTGACCGTCGCCAATCCCGCGCCGCCGGGCGAGGTGCCGAAGGTGCCGGGGTCCGGGCAGGGGCTGATCGGGTTGACGGAGCGGGCGACTCTGGCGGGTGGGCGGCTTGAGCACGGGGTGGTGGGGGACGGGGGGTTTCGGGTTCGGGCCTGGTTGCCGTGGGGGCGGTGAGGGGTCGCTCGCGCTGGCGTCTCCGGGTCGGGTCGGGTCGGGTCCGGTGGGTGGGTCGGGGCCGTGCCGGTACATCCCAGTCCGTCGCCACTGGATCAGACGTGAGTTCTGAACGGGAGCCGCCGCTCGATCCGAACGTAAGCGACGGACATAGGGATGTACCGGCACGGCCCCTCCCGTGCGTGGACGGCTGCGGTGCGCGGGAGCTTGGGCGTGCCCCACTAGTGCTTTATCGGCTGCGGGCGCGTTTCCCCAGTTTCAGATCCAGGCGAGGGGAAATTTCAATTTCAGCCCCTCCGGCGTTTGAGGAGCGGGGTCTGGGGCGGAGCCCCAGGTGTGGGTCGGGTAGGGGTGGAGGGGGCTATGGGCTGCTTGGGGAGCTGGTTAGGTGGGTGCCATGACTGCGATTCGTGTGCTGCTCGTCGATGACGACCCCTTGGTGAGAGCGGGGCTGTCCCTCATGATGGGCGGCGCCGAGGACGTCGAGATCGTCGGTGAGGCCGCGGACGGTGGCGAGGTGGAGGCGCTCGTCGACCGCACCCGGCCCGATGTCGTCCTGATGGACATCAGGATGCCGAACGTCGACGGGCTGACGGCCACCGAGCGGTTGCGCGGACGCGAAGAGGCGCCCCAGGTCGTGGTCCTGACGACCTTTCACGCCGACGACCAGGTGCTGCGCGCGCTGCGGGCGGGCGCGGCCGGTTTCGTTCTCAAGGACACCCCGCCCGCGGAGATCCTGGCGGCGGTACGCCGGGTCGCGGCCGGAGATCCGGTGCTGTCGCCCACCGTCACCCGCCAGTTGATGGAACACGCCGCGGGTTCCGCCCTCGACACCCGCAGGTCCGGGGCGCGTTCACGGGTGGCTGTACTGAACGAGCGGGAGCGCGAGGTCGCCGTGGCCGTCGGACGGGGGAGTTCGAACGCGGAGATCGCCGGCGAACTGTTCATGAGTGTCGCCACGGTCAAGACGCACGTCTCGCGGATCCTGGCCAAGCTGGATCTCAACAACCGTGTGCAGATCGCCCTGTTGGCGTACGACGCCGGGCTGTTGGAGGAGGACGGGCACTGATCGCGGCACTCGCGCGTTGAGCGGTGGGACGAGAGGCGGAGTCGTGATCGATCTGGGGGAGTACGGGGCGCGGTTCACCGAGGACCCGCACCCGGTCTACGCCGAGTTGCGCGCGCTCGGTCCGGTGCACCGGGTGCGCCTGCCGTCGCCGGACGCGCAGTACGAGACCTGGCTCGTCGTCGGGTACGAGGAGGCTCGGGCCGCGCTCGCCGACCCGCGGCTGGCCAAGGACGCGGAGAAGATCGGGGTCACGTTCCTCGACGAGGAGCTGATCGGCAAGCATCTGCTGGTCGCCGACCCGCCGCGGCACACCCGGCTGCGGGCGCTGATCGCGCGTGAGTTCACTCCTCGGCGGGTGGCGGCGCTGCGCCCACGGGTCCAGGAGATCACCGACGAGCTGCTCGACGCGATGCTCCCGCGTGGACGCGCCGACCTCGTCGAGTCGTTCGCCTATCCGCTCCCACTGACGGTCATCTGCGAGCTGCTCGGGGTGCCCGAGGTGGACCGGGCGGCCTTCCGCGCGATGTCCACGGAGGCGGTCGCGCCCACCAGTGCCGGGAGCGAGCACGCGGCCTTCGTTCAACTCGCCGCCTATCTGGGCGACTTGATCGAGGACAAACGGAGCGCGGGTCCCGCGGACGACCTGCTCGGCGGCCTCATCCGCGCCACCGCGGAGGACGGGGACCGGCTCTCGCCGCAGGAGTTGCGCGGCATGGCGTTCGTGCTCCTGATCGCCGGGCACGAGACGACGGTCAACCTCATCTCCGGAGCGGTCCGGGCCCTGCTCGGCCATCCCGACCAACTCGCCGCGCTGCGCGCCGACATGACGCTGCTCGACGCCACCGTCGAGGAGACGCTGCGCTATGAGGGACCGGTGGAGAACGCGACCTTCCGTTACGCCGCGGAGCCGCTCGATATCGGCGGCACGGCGATCGCCTCCGGTGAAGCGGTGATGATCGGTCTCACCGCGGCGGACCGTGACGGCGTGCGCTATCCGGCGCCCGACCGCTTCGACATCCGGCGCGAGGCCCGTGGCCACCTCGCCTTCGGGCACGGCATCCATTACTGTCTGGGCGCGCCGCTGGCCCGGATCGAAGCCCACGTGGCGCTCCGCTCCCTGCTGGAGCGGTGCCCGGACCTGGCGCTCGACGGACCGCCGAGCGGATGGCTGCCCGGCATGCTGATGCGAGGCGTGCGCCGTATGCCGGTGCGCTGGTGAGCGGCCCGGTGCCGGGTGAGGAGCGTCGACCGTGCTGCGTACGGCGGAGATCACCGCGGAGCTGACCGGCCTGGAGGACTCCCACCGGCTCTACTGGCGTTCCCAGTTGGAGTTCAGCCTGGACTGCTTCATCTGTGAGCGGACCGGGCGGACGACGGTGTTCGACCGCGGGGCCGAGCAGGCGCTGTGCTCCGGAAGCCGCAGCGGATTCAAGCGCCACCGCACCGCCGCCAGGCTCGCGGGGTTCGACACGACGAGCGGCCCGGAGCGGCTGGCGGTCCGGGCGCTGGTCGACTTCTGGTGGGCTCCTTTCACCGACACCCGCGACGGCATCAAGGCCGCCGCGCCCACCAGCCACCCCTGGGTGCGGCTGCGCCTCGCCTATTTCTGTCCGGACGCGAAGGAGTCGGGCACCGGCAGCATCCAGACCAACCTGGTGCGGCCGTACCGGCTGACGTGCGAGCACTGCGACCGGCTGCTCGGCGTCGACCGGGAGAGCCCGGCCGTGCGGCTGCTCGGCTGAGCGACCGCACGGCCGCCGGGGGCTCGTGAACCGGCCGACGCCGGCGCTTCCACGCGCGATGCGCGCCTGTCTCAGTCCCGGCCGCCCGGGATCTCCGCCGTTGAGACCGCGCGTCGCTCGCGCCGCGACAGTTCGCAGGCCTCGGCGATGCGCAGCGCCTCCAGTGCCTCGCGGCCGTCGCAGGGGTTCGGGCGCTCACCGCGGACCACCTCGACGAAGGCGGCGAGCTCCGCCTCGTACGCGGGGCCGAAGCGTTCCAGGAAGCCCGTCCACGGCTTGTCCGCGGGCGGCGGTCCGGCGGGTTCGGTCGAGGCGATCGGCGTGCGGTCGTCCAGGCCGACGGTGATCTGGTCCAGTTCGCCGGAGAGCTCCATGCGGACGTCGTAGCCCGCGCCGTTCACCCGGGTGGCCGTCGCCGTCGCGAGCATGCCGTCGTCGAAGGTGAGGACGGCCGCGCCGGTGTCGATGTCGCCCGCCTCGCGGAACATCGCGGGTCCGGCGTCGGAGCCGGCCGCGTAGACCTGGACGACCTCGCGGCCGGTGACCCAGCGCAGCATGTCGAAGTCGTGGATCAGACAGTCGCGGTAGAGCCCTCCGGAGAGCGGGAGGTATGCGGCCGGGGGCGGCGACTGGTCGGACGTCATCGCGCGTACGGTGTGCAGCCGGCCGAGCCGGCCCGACCGCACCGCCTCGCGTGCGACCGTGTAGCCCACGTCGAAGCGGCGCTGGAATCCCATCTGCAGAACCGTTCCGGCGGCGTCTACCTCGGCGAGCGCGGCCAACGTGCCCGCCAGATCGAGCGCTATGGGCTTCTCGCAGAAGACCGGGAGCCCGGAGCGTGCTGCCCGACCGATCAGTTCGGCGTGGGCCGAGGTGGCGGCGGTGATGACCACCGCGTCCACGCCCCAGGTGAAGATCTCGTTCACGCTGGGCGCCGCTGTCGCGCCCAGCCGGTCCGCCAGTCGCTGAGCCCGTGCGGGGTCCGCGTCCGTGACGATGAGGGAGCCGCCGACCTCACGGTGACGGCTGAGAGTGGTCGCATGAAATGTACCGATACGACCCGCTCCGATGAGTCCGATGCGCATGGGAACAAAGTGAGGGCCGACCCGGCGTGCTGTCAATGCTTTGTCCGGACAATCGAACTTCACAACTTCCCGTCAACATCTCCCGGAGCTACGCTCGGGCCGTGCCCAAACCAGATGTGGATCCGACCGTGTCGCTCCAGCTCAGCGTCGACCGCAGCAGCCCGGTCCCGCTGTACTTCCAGCTGTCGCAGCAACTCGAGGCCGCCATCGAGCACGGAGCACTGACCCCGGGTAGCCTGCTCGGCAACGAGATCGAGCTCGCCGCGCGGCTCGGCCTGTCCCGCCCCACGGTCCGCCAGGCCATCCAGTCCCTCGTCGACAAGGGCCTGCTCGTCCGGCGCCGCGGCGTCGGCACCCAGGTCGTGCACAGCCAGGTCAAGCGCCCCCTGGAACTCAGCAGCCTCTACGACGACCTGGAATCGGCGGGCCAGCGCCCCGCGACCCAGGTGGTCGTCAACACCGTCGAACCGGCGTCCACCGAGATCGCCGCCGCCCTCGGGGTGGCCGAGGACAGCGAGGTCCACCGTGTCGAGCGGCTCCGTCTCGCGCACGGTGAGCCGATGGCGTACCTCTGCAACGTCCTGCCCCCCGGCCTGCTGGAACTCGACAGCGACCGGATGGAGACCACCGGCCTGTACCGGCTGATGCGGGGCGCCGGGATCACCCTGCACAGCGCCCGCCAGTCCGTCGGTGCCCGCGCGGCCAGCGCGGAGGAGGGCGAACGGCTCGGCGAACCGGTCGGGGCTCCCCTCCTCACCATGCAGCGCACCACCTTCGACGACACCGGCCGCGCCGTCGAGTTCGGCTCCCACATCTACCGCGCCTCGCGCTACTCCTTCGAGTTCCAGCTCCTCGTACGGCCGTGACCCGCTCGCCCGGCGAGCGCCGTGCCGCGGACGGCGACCGGCGCGGCGGCTGGTTCCCCGGTTCCTGACGGGCTCCTGCGCAGCTCTCCGAGCGCCTCCGGCGACCCCGCCCGAGCGGCCCCGCCGCGCCCCTGAAGCGCACCGCGCGCGGGACCCGCTGGTCGGGTGGATGATCCCCGTGATCGATACTTGGTCGTTTGGGCCGGTTCGACACCGGCCCCGAAGGGCCCGCGGAAGGGCCCCCGGGCCGGTCCGCTTGGCCCGGCACACCAAGGAGCACGGCAAGAAGGGCAAGGCCTCGTGGCACGGACTCGGACCTGGGTGACCATCGCGCTGGCAGGGGCGCTGACGGTGTCCCTCGCGGGATGCAGCAGCACCGGCGGGAAGCGGGCCGAGGACGCCCGCAAGGCGGCGGAGGCCCATGGCAGGGCCGCGGTGGACACCCCCAGGTGGACCTTCGCGATGATCACCCACTCGGGCGATGGCGACACCTTCTGGGACATCGTGCAGAAGGGCGCCCAGCAGGCCGCCGACAAGGACAACATCAACTTCCTGTACTCGCACGACGACGAGGCGCAGCAGCAGGCGCAGCTCGTGGACGCCGCGGTCGACAAGAAGGTCGACGGCATCATCGTCTCGCTGGCCAAGCCCGACGCGATGAAGGCCGCGGTCGCGCGTGCCCGTGAGGCCGGCATCCCGGTGATCACGGTGAACTCCGGCTCCGAGGAGTCGAAGGCCTTCGGCGCGCTCACCCACATCGGCCAGGACGAGACGATCGCCGGTGAGGCGGTCGGCGAGGAGCTGAACAAGCGGGGCCGCAAGAAGGCCCTGTGCGTCCTGCACGAGCAGGGCAACGTCGGCCACGAGCAGCGCTGCGCCGGCGTCAAGAAGACGTTCGACGGCACCGTGCAGAACCTCTACGTCCAGGGCACCAGCATGCCCGACGTGCAGTCGTCCATCGGCGCCAAGCTCCAGGCCGACGGGTCCATCGACTCGGTCGTCACGCTCGGCGCGCCGTTCGCGGACACCGCGGTCAAGGCCAAGGCGGACGCGGGCAGCAAGGCCGAGATCGACACCTTCGACCTGAACGCCAAGGTGGCAGCCGGACTCAAGGACGGCACCCTCGGCTTCGCCGTCGATCAGCAGCCCTACCTCCAGGGCTACGAGGCCGTGGACCTGCTCTGGCTCTACAAGTACAACGCGGACGTCCTCGGCGGCGGCAAGCCCGTCCTCACCGGACCGCAGATCATCACCAAGGACCAGGCCTCCGAGCTGGAGCAGTACGCGGACCGGGGGACCCGATGACCGCCACGGCACCCGCCCCGACGCCGGGCCCCGAGACTGACGAGCGGCTCCTGAAGACCTCGCCCCTGCGCAAGCTGATGAGCCGCCCCGAGCTCGGCTCCGTGGTCGGCGCGGTCGCGGTCTTCCTCTTCTTCTCGATCTTCGCGGACAGCTTCGTACGGACCGCGAGCCTCAGCACCGTCCTTTACGCGGCGTCGGTCATCGGCATCATGGCCGTCCCGGTCGCGCTGCTGATGATCGGCGGCGAGTTCGACCTCTCCGCGGGCGTCATGGTGACCAGTTCCGCGCTGATCTCGTCGATGTTCAGCTACCAGATGACGGCGAACGTCTGGGTCGGCGTGGTCGTCTCGCTCTTCGTCACCCTCGCGATCGGCGTCTTCAACGGCGTGATGCTGACCCGCACCGACCCGCCGAGCTTCATCATCACGCTCGGTACCTTCCTGATGCTGACCGGCATGAACCTCGGTTTCACCAAGCTGATCAGCGGCACGGTCTCCACCAAGTCGATCTCCGACATGGAGGGCTTCTCCTCCGCCAAGGACGTCTTCGCCTCGACGATCACCATCGGCGGCGTCGACTTCAAGATCACCATCCTGTGGTGGCTCGTCCTGGTCGCCGTGGCCACCTGGATCCTGCTGCGCACCCGCGTCGGCAACTGGATCTACGCCGTCGGCGGCGGCGAGGAAGCGGCCCGCGCGGTCGGCGTCCCGGTCGACAGGACCAAGATCGGCCTCTACATGGGCGTCGCCCTCGGCGCCTGGATCTCCGGCCAGCACCTGCTGTTCTCGTTCGACGTCGTGCAGTCGGGCGAGGGTGTCGGCAACGAACTGATCTACATCATCGCGGCCGTCATCGGCGGCTGTCTGATCACCGGCGGCTACGGCTCCGCGGTCGGCGCGGCCGTCGGCGCGCTGATCTTCGGCATGGTCAGCAAGGGCATCGTGTTCGCCGAGTGGAACCCGGACTGGTTCAAGTTCTTCCTGGGAGTGATGCTGCTCCTCGCGACCCTGCTCAACCACTGGGTCCGCAAGCGCGCGGAGGCGACGAAGTGACGACGGACACGAACACGGCCGAGGAATCCGCCGCCACGGACGGCACGCCGCTCGTCGAGCTCGACGACGTCAGCAAGTACTACGGCAACATCCGCGCCCTCGAAGGTGTCTCGCTGGAGGTCCGCGCCGGGGAGATCACCTGCGTGCTCGGCGACAACGGCGCGGGCAAGTCCACCCTCATCAAGATCATCGCGGGTCGGCACCAGCACGACGCGGGCACGCTGCGCATCGAGGGCGAGGAGACCCGGCTGTCGTCCCCGCGCGAGGCCCTGGACCGAGGCATCGCCACCGTCTACCAGGACCTCGCCGTCGTCCCGCTGATGCCGGTCTGGCGGAACTTCTTCCTCGGCTCCGAGCCGCGCAAGGGTTTCGGCCCGTTCAAGCACCTGGACGTCGACCTCATGCGGCGGACGACCCACGCGGAACTCCTGCGCATGGGCATCGACCTCCGTGACGTCGACCAGCCGATCGGCACCCTCTCCGGAGGTGAGCGGCAGTGCGTGGCGATCGCCCGCGCCGTCCATTTCGGCGCCAAGGTCCTGGTCCTCGACGAGCCCACCGCCGCCCTCGGCGTGAAGCAGTCCGGTGTGGTCCTCAAATATGTGGCCGCCGCACGGGACGCCGGACTGGGTGTCGTGTTCATCACCCACAATCCGCATCACGCGTACCTGGTGGGCGACCGTTTCGTCCTGCTGAAGCGCGGAACCATGTCGGGCAGCTACACCCGGGACGGGATCACGCTGGACGAGCTGACGCGCCAGATGGCGGGCGGAAGCGAGCTGGACGACCTGCGGCACGAACTGGAGAACCGCGCCGTGTGAGGAGGGCCGTGCCGTGACCCGTACGGCTCCCGCGACCGGCCGGGACCGGCCACGGGCGGCACACGGGTCACGCGCGTCCCCGCGCTTCCACGGTGCGGCCCCGGTGCGGCGTAGGGCAGAATCGGCGCGATGAGCACCTACCGCGACCTCGCGCTCCCCCGAGCTCTCGGCTCCGCTCGAGCGGGGGGCACCCCCATCGACTCCGCGCGGGCCACCGTCCTGCGGACCGTGGGGACACGCGAGCGCCGTTCCCATCTGACGGCACCCCGCGTCCCCACCGTCGGCATCGACATCGGCGGCACGAAGGTGATGGCGGGCGTCGTGGACGCCGACGGCAACATCCTGGAGAAGGTCCGCGCCGAGACGCCGGACAAGTCCAAGAGCCCCAAGGTCGTCGAGGACACCATCGTCGAACTGGTGCTGGACCTCTCCGACCGGCACGACGTGCACGCCGTCGGCATCGGCGCGGCCGGCTGGGTCGACGCGGAGCGCAACCGCATCCTGTTCGCCCCCCACCTGTCCTGGCGCAACGAGCCGCTGCGCGACCGCCTCGCGGGGCGGCTCGCCGTACCCGTCCTGGTCGACAACGACGCCAACGCCGCCGCCTGGGCCGAGTGGCGCTTCGGCGCCGGGCGCGGCGAGGACCACCTCGTGATGATCACGCTCGGTACCGGCATCGGCGGCGCGATCCTGGAGGACGGCCAGGTCAAGCGCGGCAAGTTCGGTGTCGCCGGCGAGTTCGGCCATATGCAGGTCGTGCCCGGCGGCCACCGCTGCCCGTGCGGCAACCGCGGCTGCTGGGAGCAGTACAGCTCCGGCAACGCGCTGGTCCGCGAGGCCCGCGAGCTCGCCGCCGCCGACTCCCCGGTGGCGTACGGGATCATCGAGCACGTCAAGGGCAACATCGGGGAGATCACCGGCCCGATGATCACCGAGCTGGCCCGCGAGGGGGACGCCATGTGCGTCGAACTCCTCCAGGACATCGGGCAGTGGCTCGGCGTCGGCATCGCCAACCTGGCAGCCGCCCTCGACCCCTCCTGCTTCGTCATCGGCGGCGGTGTCAGCGCGGCCGACGACCTGCTGATCGGCCCCGCGCGCGAGGCCTTCCGCCGGCACCTCACGGGCCGCGGCTACCGCCCTGAGGCACGGATCGCGCGCGCCCAGCTCGGCCCCGAGGCCGGCATGGTCGGCGCCGCCGACCTCGCACGCCTGGTCGCCCGCCGCTTCCGGCGCGCCAAGCGCCGCCGCGTGGAGCGCTACGAACGGTACGAGCGCTACGCCGAGTCCCGTCGCACCAACCAGGAGTCGCTGTGACGGCCTCGCTGCCACGCCAGGCGTCGCCCCCGGACGAGCCGCGGCGGCCGCCGGAGGACCCGCGCCACAAGGTCCGCCGCCGCGCCCTGACGCTGCTGATCATCGTGCTGCTCATCGGCGTACCGGCCGGCTACCTGGTGATCTCCGCCAACCAGAGCCGCGACAGCGGCAAGGACAAGGAGGAGAAGTACTCGGCGACCGGCCTCACCTCGGGCTGGCCCTCACGCGTCCAGCGCCGCCTCTACCAGGTGCCCATCCCGGGCAGGTCCACCGACGTCGCGTACTACGAGACGAACAACTGGAAGACCAGCCGGCTGTACGTCCAGTTCGGCACGAACGAGGCGGGTCTCGACAAGTTCCTCGCGGGCGTCGGCACCAGCCGTGACGCCCTGGAGAAGGGCGACGTCACCATCAGCGGCCGCGACCAGAAGGTCGTCGGCTGGGAGTTCACGGGACCCGGTCCCTGGTGGGGACTCGTCCACAAACAGAAGGATCCCGCGCCCACCCAGGACATCGTCGTGAACCGCTCCGAGCCCGGACACCCCATGGTGTACGTCGTCTCGCGCACGATCCCGTAGCCCGTAGCCCGTAGCCCGTAGCCCGTAGCCCGTAGCCCGTAGCCCGTAGCCCGCACCCGCCCCGGTCGCGTCCCGAGGCGCGGGTGACCCGGCCCGCCCCGGACGGCCCGCGCCCGCGCGGCACGGCCGTGGGAGCCGATTGTCAGACCCCGCCCGTAGAGTCGAAGACAACTGATTCGACCGAGGGGCGGGAGGTGACCGGGCGTATGCGGGACGGGGTGGACGTGATGGCCGAGCGGGTGCGTTCCACGGGGGCGCTCCCGGCACGGGCACGCTCCGCGTCCGCGGCGGATCCCTCGGCGCGGGAGCTCACCGAGCGGCCGCTTCCCGGCGAGCCGCCCTCCGTGCGGCTCGCCGCCGTCTTCCTGCCCGCGCCGCTGCCCCGCGAGGGACGGTTCGCGTTCTGGGACCCGGAGGGCGACCCACTGCCCACCGAGGACCACGGGGGGAGCGGGCCGACGGGGGAGCACCCCGAAGGCGCGTCGTCGGCCGCACACCGCGCGGGAGCGTCCCCGCGCGACCACACCGAACTGACGGTCGTACGACCGCACGGCTCAGGAGTCCGCAGGGGCACCGTGCCCGCCCTGACGCTCTCCGTCGGCGAAGCCCTGCCGCTGCTCGCGGGGGCCCGCCGGAACCCCGCGGCGCATCCCGCCACCGCCTGCTGGGGTGCCGCCGCCCTGCACGCGCTGCGCCTCGTCGCGCGCGGGCGACTGCTGCCCGGGCTGACCCCCGACGGCTTCGACTCCTGGCGCGCCGGCCCGCTGGACCAGGACGACATCGCCCACCTGAGGTCGGTCGCCGCGGCCCTCCCGTACGAAGGACACGCCGTACCACTGCCCGGCAAGGGACCGGTCCGGCTGCCCGAGCCGGAAGCCCTGATGCGCTCCTTCCTGGACGCCGTCGCCGACACACTGCCACGCACCCCGGCCGCGCCGTACACCTCCGGCAGACCCTTCGCGGCGCGCGAGCCGCAGCGGCTGGCCGGCGCCCACGACTGGGCCGCCGAGGTCGCCGCGGGCATGGACGCGGGCGTACGGATCTCGCTGCGCCTGGACCTGTCCGCCCACCAGCTCTTCGACGACGGCGAGGGAGCGCGCCGCGCGGGCGCCGCCGTCGTCCAGGTGCACAGCCTCGCCGACCCCACCCTCGTCGTCGACGCCGCCGCCCTGTGGGCCGGGGACGCCGACGAGGTCTTCGGACCCCGCGCGCGCGTCGACGCCGCCCTCGCCGTCCGTCGCGCCGCCCGGGTCTGGCCACCCCTGGACCGCCTGTCCGAACAGGACGCGCCCGATGTGCTCGCCCTCTCCGAGGAGGAGCTGTCGGATCTGCTCGGGGTCGCGGCGACCCGCCTCGGCGCCGCCGGTGTCGCCGTGCACTGGCCCCGGGACCTGGCCCACGACCTGAGCGCCGCCGCGGTGGTGCGCCCCGCGCCGGGGTCGGCGACCGACGGGACCGGATTCTTCGAGAGCGAGGAACTCCTCCAGTTCCGCTGGCAGTTGGCCCTCGGCGGAGATCCGCTCAGCGAGGCCGAGATGGACGCCCTGGCCGAGTCCCACCGGCCGGTCGTCCGGCTGCGCGACCAGTGGGTCCTGGTCGACCCGGCACTCGTCCGCAAGGCCCGCAAGCGCGAACTGGGCCTGCTCGACCCCGTCGACGCCCTCTCCGTAGCGCTCACCGGAACCGCCGAGGTCGACGGCGAGACGGTCGAGGCGGTGCCGGTCGGCGCGCTGGCCGCGCTGCGCGACCGCCTCACGGCGGGCGTGACCCCCGTCGAGCCGCCCCCCGGCCTGGATGCCCGCCTGCGGGACTACCAACTCCGCGGCCTCGCCTGGCTGGACCTCATGACCTCCCTCGGGCTCGGCGGCTGCCTCGCCGACGACATGGGACTCGGCAAGACCGTCACGCTCATCGCGCTCCACCTGCGGCGGTCCCGCAGCGAACCGACCCTGGTGATCTGCCCCGCGTCGCTCCTCGGCAACTGGCAGCGGGAGATCACCCGTTTCGCGCCCGGCGTCCCGGTGCGCCGCTTCCACGGCCCCGACCGCACCCTCGAAGGTCTCGACGGCGGCTTCGTCCTCACCACGTACGGCACGATGCGGTCGGCCGCCCCCCACCTCGCCGACCAGCCCTGGGGCATGGTCGTCGCCGACGAGGCACAGCACGTCAAGAACCCCTACTCGGCGACGGCGAAGGCGCTGCGGACGATCCCGGCCCCCGCGCGCGTGGCACTGACCGGCACACCCGTGGAGAACAACCTCTCCGAGCTGTGGGCCCTGCTGGACTGGACGACCCCGGGGCTGCTCGGCCCCCTCAAGTCCTTCCGCGCCCGGCACGCGCGCGCCGTGGAGAACGGCGAGGACGACGAGGCCGTGGCCCGACTGGCCCGGCTGATCCGCCCGTTCCTGCTCCGCCGCAAGAAGTCAGACCCCGGAATCGTCCCCGAACTCCCGCCCAAGACGGAGACGGACCACCCCGTCCCGCTGACCCGGGAACAGGCCTCGCTCTACGAAGCGGTCGTCCGCGAGTCCCTGCTGGCGATCGAGACCACCGACGGCATCGCCCGCAGGGGACTGGTCCTCAAGCTCCTGACCTCCCTCAAACAGATCTGCAACCACCCGGCGCTCTTCCTGAAGGAGGACGCGCAGGCCGCCGCGCACGGCCCCTCCGCCCGCTCCGGCAAACTGGCCCTGCTCGACGAGCTGTTGGACACACTGCTCGCCGAGGACGGCTCCGCACTGGTCTTCACGCAGTACGTGGGCATGGCCCGCCTCATCACCGCGCACCTGACCGCCCGCGCCGTCCCCGTCGAGCTTCTGCACGGCGGCACACCGGTCGCCGAGCGCGAACACATGGTGGACCGCTTCCAGAGCGGGGCGACCCCGGTCCTCGTGCTGTCCCTCAAGGCCGCAGGCACCGGCTTGAACCTCACCCGCGCGGGCCATGTCGTGCACTTCGACCGCTGGTGGAACCCCGCGGTCGAGGAGCAGGCCACCGACCGCGCGTACCGCATCGGCCAGACCCAGCCCATCCAGGTCCACCGCCTCATCACCGAGGGCACGGTGGAGGACCGCATCGCCGAGATGCTCGAAGCCAAGCGAGCCCTCGCCGACGCGATCCTCGGCTCCGGCGAGGCTTCCCTGACGGAACTGACCGACCGCGAGCTGTCGGACCTCGTATCGCTCCGGAGGCAGGCATGAGCGGCACCGAGGGGGAGGAGCGTCGCTCTTCGGAGGCCGGGAGCGGCGAGCGGGCCGACGGCGCCGACCGGCCACGTCCCGTGACCGGGGACCGGCCGGCCGACGAGGCTCGTCGGGCGTTGCGTGCCGCCCGGGAGAAGGAGCGTGAGGGGAGGGACGGACGGGACGCGCGCGAGACTCCGGCGGCTGACGGGCACGCGGGTGCGCGCGCCGCGCGGGAAGCGGTGACGGGTACGTCGTCCATCTCGTCCACCCGGCCTTCGGCTCCCGCTTCCCCCACGGCGCCCACGGTGCCCGAGGAGGCGCCCGCTCCGGGAAACAGGCCGAGCGACGCGGCCCGCGAGGCCCTGCGACGGGCGACCGCGGCAGCGAAGGCCGCCGGTGCCGGTGCCGCTGACGGGACCGGCGTCCGGGGCGGCGAGAGTGCAGGTTCGGACGCGTACTCGTACGCGGGTGAGGACACCGACGCCGATGCGGATTCCGACCCCGAGACCGACGCCGAGACCGACCCCGACGCCGAGACCGACCCCGATACGGGTGCCGGTGCTCGCGTGCGTGGTGTGCGTGACGTGGGCGATGTGCCGCTTCCCGCATCCGGCGGTGCTGCCGAGGCCGGCTCGGGTCAGCGCCCTGCACGCCTCTCCCACTCCGCCGAGATCTGGCGGGAGCCCGAGGAAGGGACGGAGCCTCCGTCGGCCGGCCGTTCCGGCACGGGGACCGCGGGAGGCGCACGCCCTGGTGACATCGCCCGCGAGGCATTGCGTGCCGCGCGGGACGAGGCGAGGCGAGTTCGGACGGAGGGGACGGAGAGGACGGAGGGCGACGGGGGAGGAGCGACAGCAGCCTCGGGCAAGGGAGTCGGCTCACGGCGCCGGTCCGCCAGGACGTCATCGACCGGCTCCCGGGGGCGACGGAGTCCTGTCGACCCCGCGAACACGGAGCGGGAGTCCCGGGCGCAGGAACTGCGCGATCTGCTCGCGGGTGCCTTCCAGCTGCCCCCCGACGTGGCCGCCGTCACCGGACACCCGGCGCAGCCCGCCGACACCGGGGCGGCGCACCCCGCCGACGCCACCGGCGAGGCCACTCGTGACCGGGGCCACGGGGAACTCGCGCACCCCGCGGCCGAGAGCGACACCAGGGCGGCCACCGACTCCTTCACCTCGGGATCTCGCGACCCCGAGCCTTTCACCACCGACTCCTTCGCCGCCGACTCCTTCACCCCCGGGTCCCTCCGCCCAGGATCTCTCGACCCAGGGTCCCTCGACCCGGCGTTCCTCCACGATGAGGCGGCCTCGCACCCGGAGTCCCTCACCGCTCGGCCCACGCCGTCCGAGACCGCCCGCGAGACCGCCCCCGAGACCGCCCCCGAGATCGCCCCCGAGGCGACGCCCGAGCCGCGCAGGGCCCACCCCGCTCACCACGCGCCGGCAGACGCCCACACCCCGGTCGGCACCACCGGCAGACAAGCCGCCGCCGTCCCCGCCGAGCGGCTTCCCCGTTCCATGGCGTCCCCCGGCCGTGACGGTGAGTTGCGCCGTACGTTCCCGCGCTTCCCCGCGCGGGTTCCGGAGGCCGACGGGTTCGCGGAGACGTGGTGGGGCAACGCATGGGTCAGGGCGTTGGAGGAAGGGGCGCTGGACGCGGCGCGGCTGGCGCGCGGGCGGACGTATGCCGGGCAGGGGTACGTCGACGCCATCACCGTCACCCCGGGCCTGGTGCTCGCGTATGTGCACGGCAGCCGCCCGCGGCCGTACCGCGTCCAGGTGCGCGTGCGGACGCTGGCCGACGACGACTGGGACCGCTTTCTCGACGCGGCCGCCGAGCGCCCCGGACACATCGCCGCGCTGCTCGACAAGGAGATGCCCCGGTCGCTCGCGGACTGCGGTGTCGACCTGCTCCCCGGTCCCGGCGAACTCGAACCGCACTGCAGCTGCCCGGACTTCGGCCACCCCTGCAAGCACGCGGCCGCGCTCTGCTATCAGATGGCGCGGCTGCTGGACCAGGATCCGTTCGTCCTGCTGCTGTTGCGCGGCCGTGGTGAACGCGAGCTGCTGGACGCGCTGTCCCGGCGCAACGCCGCCCGCGCGGCCCGCGCCGCCCAGGAGCGGGAACCGGCACCGCTGCCCGGCGTGCGCGCCCGCGACGCCGTCGCACGGCGCGTGCTGCCGCCTCTCCCCGCCCCGCTGCCGCCGCCCGCGCATCCCGAGCAGCCGCCGACCTACCCGGGCGCGCCGGGCGGCCCGGACCCGTTCGCGCTGGATCAGTTGGCCACGGACGCGGCCGCCCGCGCGCACGCGCTGCTCACCTCGGGCCGCGATCCCGTCGCGGAGCTGACGCTCTGGCAGGACGCGGTGCGTATCGCGGCGGCCCGCCCCGGTTCGGGTCTCACCGCCGCCACCCGTGCCCTCTACTCCTCGCTCGCCTCCGCGACCGGTCGTACGCCGGCGGACCTCGCGCGGGCCGTCGCGGCCTGGCGGCAGGGCGGGTTCGAGGCGCTCAGCGTGCTCGAGGAACCCTGGGACCCCCCGGCGGGCCGGTTCGACCGGGCCCGGCCGCTGCTGCTGGCCGCCGACCTCCCGGCCTTCCGCCCCTGGCGCAACCACCTCACCCACCCGCGCGGCGACGCCCAGCTCCGCCTCGGCCGGAACGGCCTGTGGTACGCCTACGAGTCCGAGCCGGGCCACGACGACTGGTGGCCCCGCGGCACCCCCGACCTCGATCCGGTCGGCGCGCTGACGGGCCTGGGCGCACCGGGCGAGTTCTGACGCGGACCGGATTCTCGGGTCGCTCTACGTCGGTCCGACTCGGTCCAACTCGGTCCGAGCCGGTCGGAGTCGGTCCGGTGGACCCGCCACGAGTGCTCCGACCAGGGCTTGGACGCATGTGGCGGACCCGTGTGGGCGCCGTGGACGAATGGGCCCCATTTCCTCCCGGACAGGGGCGGAAGTTAGCGTGGGGCGGTGAGTGAGACGAAGACCCCTGCCCTTCAGTACCGCATCGACGGCCCGGAAGACGCCCCCGTCCTCATACTCGGACCCTCGCTCGGCACCACCTGGCACATGTGGGACAGGCAGGTCCCGGAGCTCGCGAAGAGCTGGCGGGTCTTCCGCTTCGACCTGCCGGGACACGGCGGGGCCCCCGCGTATCCGGCCGGATCGGTGTCCGAACTCGCCGGGCGGCTGCTCGCCACGCTCGACCAGCTCGGTGTCGGGCGTTTCGGGTACGCGGGCTGCGCGTTCAGCGGAGCCCTCGGGATCGAGCTGGCGCTGCGCTGTCCGGAGCGGATCGCCTCCCTCGCGCTGATCGCCGCCTCGCCCCGGTTCGGCACGGCCGACGAGTTCCGGCAGCGCGGGGTGATCGTCCGATCGAACGGGCTCGACCCGATCGCCCGTACCTCGCCCGAACGCTGGTTCACGAGCGGCTTCGTGGCGGCCCAGCCCGCGATCACCGAGTGGGCCGTGCAGATGGTGCGTACCACCGACCCCGGCTGCTACATCGCTGCCTGCGAGGCGCTCGCCGCCTTCGACGTGCGGGCCGAACTGGGCATGGTCGGTGTGCCCACGCTCGTCCTGGTCGGCTCCGACGACCAGGTCACCGGGCCCGCGGAGGCGCGGACCCTGGTCGCCGGGATACCGGACGCCCGGCTCGCGGTCGTGCCCGGTGCCTCGCACCTGGTTCCCGTGGAGCAACCGGCGGCCGTCACGGATCTGCTCGTACGGCACTTCTCCACGGCCTGGCAGCCCGCCTTCGACTCGTCCACCGGTCAGATGGCGGTCCAGGTCGCGCCGGCGCCGTCCCTCGCGGTCGTTCCGCCGCAGGCCGGGCCCTTCGCCGAGATCGCCCCGGCCGTCGTACCGCCCGAGGTGATGGGGCGGCCCGATCCCTACGACGCCGGGATCAAGGTGCGGCGCGAGGTGCTGGGAGACGCGCACGTCGACCGGGCGCTGGCCTCGGCGGACGAGTTCTCCGGGGACTTCCAGGAGTTCATCACGCGGTACGCGTGGGGCGAGATCTGGGACCGGCCCGGGCTCGACCGGCGCTCGCGCAGCTGTGTCACGCTCACCGCCCTGGTCGCGGGCGGCCACCTCGACGAGCTCGCCTTCCACACCCGCGCCGCCCTGCGCAACGGTCTGACCCCCGTGGAGATCAAGGAAGTCCTGCTCCAGACGGCCGTGTACTGCGGTGTGCCGGCCGCGAACAGCGCGTTCAAGGTGGCGCAGCAGGTCATCCGCGAGGAGACGACACCCGAGGAGTGAGCGGGCGGTGAGGTCCGCAGGAGTCCTGCCTCCGCACGGGTGCGGGGGCAGGATGGACCCATGAAGCTCACGAAGAAGTCGCACGCCTGCGTCCGTCTCGAGAAGGACGGGCGGACGCTCGTCATCGACCCCGGCGGTTTCAGCGAGACGGACGCAGCTCTGGGCGCGGACGTCCTTCTCGTCACGCACGAGCACCCGGACCACTTCGACGAGGAGAGGCTGCGGGCGGCCATGGAGGCGAACCCGGCGGCCGAGATCTGGACGCTGCGCTCGGTGGCGGAGAAGGTCTCCGCCGCCTTCCCCGGCCGGGTGCACACCGTCGGCCACGGCGACACGTTCACCGCCGCCGGTTTCGACGTCCAGGTGCACGGCGAGCTGCACGCCGTGATCCACCCGGACATCCCCCGCATCACCAACGTCGGCTATCTCGTCGACGGCGGCCGCGTCTTCCACCCCGGCGACGCCCTCACCGTCCCCGACCTGCCGGTCGAGACGCTGATGCTGCCGGTGATGGCCCCGTGGAACAAGATCTCCGAGGTCATCGAGTACGTCCGCGAGGTCAAACCGCAACGCGCGTACGACATCCACGACGCCCTGCTCACGGACCTGGCCCGGCCGATCTACGACCGCCAGATCGGCGCCCTCGGCGGCTCCGAGCACCTGCGGCTCACGCCGGGGGCGTCGGCGGAGGTCTGAGCCGGCCGTGTGCGAACCGGCGGTTCTCCCGCGCTGTCCGGGCGGCGCCCGGGTGTCTGCGGCGGACCCGTTGTCGTACCCGCCCGGTAGGTTGTGAGGCATGCGCATCGCCACCTGGAACGTGAACTCGATCACCGCCCGTCTCCCGAGGCTGCTGGCCTGGCTGGAGAGCAGCGGCACGGACGTGCTGTGCCTCCAGGAGGCCAAGGTCGCCGCCGAGCAGTTCCCGGTCGAACAGCTGCGCGAGCTGGGCTATGAGTCCGCCGTGCACGCCACGGGCCGGTGGAACGGCGTGGCGGTGATCTCGCGCGTCGGCCTGGAGGACGTGGTCGAGGGCCTCCCCGGTGACCCCGGGTACGAGGGTGTGGAGGAGCCCCGGGCCGTCTCCGCGACCTGCGGCCCGGTCCGCGTCTGGTCGGTGTACGTGCCGAACGGCCGCGAGGTGGACCACGCCCACTACGCGTACAAGCTCCAGTGGTTCGAGGCCCTGCGTGCCGCGGTCGCGGGCGACGCGGCGGGCAGCCGGCCCTTCGCGGTGATGGGCGACTACAACGTGGCCCCGACGGACGACGACGTCTACGACGTGGCGGCGTTCGAGGGCCTGACCCATGTCACGCCCGCCGAGCGCGCCGCGCTGGCCGCCCTGCGCGAGACGGGCCTGACGGACGTGGTCCCGCGCCCCCTCAAGTACGAGCACCCGTACACCTACTGGGACTACCGCCAGCTCCGCTTCCCGAAGAACCGCGGTATGCGCATCGACCTCGTCTACGGCAACGAAGCGTTCTCGACGGCGGTCAAGGACGCGTACGTCGACCGCGAGGAGCGCAAGGGCAAGGGCGCCTCGGACCACGCGCCGGTCGTCGTGGACCTGGACGTCTAGGCCCCGACCCGTCCGCTCCTCGGCGTGGCACCCGACCAGTCCGTGCCCCGACCAGTCCGTGCCTCGGCGTGGCCGCGTCCGCGGCACGGCGTGGCCGGGCGATGTCCGGACTCCGCGGATCTTCACGGCTGGAAGCCGTCCTCACCCGACCGGACTTCATGGGGAGCGGCGCATCGGTTCGCCCGCCCGCTCCGGCTGGACCACCGTCTCGCGCGGCCCACCGTCTCGCCCGGCCCGAACTCCCGCGGACACGGCTTGATGTCGAGCACCGGAGTGCCGTCGACGGCGTCCAGCCCGACCACATGGAGATCGAGACCGTCCGTCCTTCCGCCGTCGCCCGCCGGGGCGGTCCCCGGCGCTCTCGTCGACCGACCGCACGGCGTTCCGTACGGGCAACTCCCTTTCCGTGGCGCGCTGTACGGCCGGCGAAGCGCGCAAGCCAACACGCGTGGAAATCATGCCGCGTTGAACCCTGTGGACGAGGAACCCGCCCGGCAAGGGTGCGCCTCGCCCGGCCGGGGAAGACCTGCGGGAGGTCCGGGTCGCGGTCCGATGGGCGGCGCGATTCGCCCCATTTCGTGATGAACTGCCGCAAGATACATTCTTGTCACCTGCCGGGAACGCGGAGCTTCGGCGATCGCACCCACGGAGAGGCCGGTCATGAACATCCCCTTCTTGGACAAGTGGCGCAAGCGGCATCCGGTGCGGCGGGACCAGGCCCTCGCCGCCGTCTTCGAGGACGATCCGGAGGGGGTCGCCGAGTTGCTCTCGGAATGTGAACTGCTCCGCTCCCACGCCGCGGCCGTCGGCCTCGAACTGGACGACACCCCGGCCTCGTTGGCGGCGCTCGACCAGCTCCTGCCGCTGTGGCGCGACGACCCCGAAGCGCTGCCCTGGCTCGGCAACGACGCCGGCCTCTATCTCGGCACGGTCGTGGTGCGCACGGTCCCGGGCGCTGCCTGGCACGTCTGGCCCGGAGGCAGCCCGGCGGTCCGTCTGGCCTCGGGCCGCGAGATCCCGGTCGTCGAGGCCGGACTCGACTGGGCCGTACAGGGCGTCCCCGAGCTGTCCCAGATGTACGCCGAGGCCGCGGAGGCGTAGAGGCCTGGAGGGCCGGGAGGCATCCGGGGGATCGCCGGAGTGTCGTGATCTGCTCGTCACGCAGCCTCAAATACGGTTAATTGCCCTGCGTGCGTGTCGCCCGTTAAGTACCGATTTGCGTCGATAGTTTGCGCTGACCGACACAGCCGAGAGTGGGCAGGACCGGGATGGCCGTCGATCCGTTGATCGAGCTGCACGACGTCAACAAGTACTTCGGGGAGCTGCATGTTCTGCAGGACATCAACCTCACCGTCGGCAAGGGGGAGGTGGTCGTGATCATCGGCCCGTCCGGGTCCGGTAAATCGACGCTGTGCAGGGCGATCAACCGGCTCGAGCCCATCGAGTCGGGGACGATCAAGCTCGACGGACAGCTGCTCCCGGACGAGGGCAAGTCCCTCGCGCGGCTCCGAGCCGAAGTGGGGATGGTCTTCCAGTCCTTCAACCTCTTCGCGCACAAGACGGTCCTGCAGAACGTCTCGCTCGGCCAGACGAAGGTCCGCGGCCGCAAGAAGGAGGAGGCCGACAAGCGCTCACGGGAACTCCTGGACCGGGTGGGCCTCGCCTCCCAGGCCCCGAAGTACCCGGCTCAGCTCTCCGGCGGACAGCAGCAGCGTGTGGCCATCGCCCGCGCGCTCGCCATGGACCCCAAGGTGATGCTGTTCGACGAACCGACCTCGGCGCTCGACCCCGAGATGATCAACGAAGTCCTGGAGGTGATGCAGCAACTCGCGCGCGACGGCATGACCATGGTCGTCGTCACGCACGAGATGGGCTTCGCACGCTCCGCCGCCAACCGTGTCGTCTTCATGTCGGACGGCCGCATCATCGAGGACCGCGCCCCGGAGGAGTTCTTCGTCAACCCGCGCAGCGACCGCGCCAAGGATTTCCTCTCCAAGATCCTCAAGCACTGAGCGGGGAGCGCTCCGCATGATCCGTACCACACGTGTGCCCGCGCGCCCGCGAGCGCTCACCGCACGGCTCGCCGCGGCCACCGCGGGCGCCGCGCCGGACCGTCCGCCCGCCCGGGGACCCGTCCCCGAACAGGTTCCCGACTGCCCGGCCACGCAAGGGATTCAGCACCTGAAGACGCTCACCCCGAAGCGGGCGTGCCGTCGCGCACACCTCATCGCCCGCGCCAAGCAGGCCCAGCCGTACGGTCGTCGCGTCCCGCGCGGTGGCGATGTGTCGATCCTCACCGTCGGGAACCTGCCGTCGGAGCCCGTACTGGCGGTGATCCTCCTGGCCATGACGGCGTGGCAACGGTCCGCGCCCTTCACCTACGAAGAGTTCCTTCCCACCGGGAAGCTGATCGCGGCGAACCTCGACTACGATTTGCCGTTCATCCCCGTGGTGACGGTGATCTCGCCGATCTGCATCGGGATGTGCGTGTTGTTCTCCTGGTCCGCCCCGCGGGCGTCCCGGTGGGAGCGGCGCAGTCCCGAGACCGAGGCCGTGGTGGCTCCGGCCGAACCAGGGACGCTGCTGCCTGGTGGGGTTCCCCCCACAGCCCCGACACCGTAGGGGGAGCAGCAGCTCACAGGGCCAGGCCCGGCCGGCGGCAGCCGGAGATCACTGTTCGCGCAGGGGCACCGACACGTAGGACGGGTCGTGCTCAGGCGAGGAGAAGGTCAGCTGCGCGCCGGACGGGTTGTGCTCGATGTAGAGCGGGTCGACCGTGTCGACCACCAGGGCGAGTCGATGCCCTGCCGGGACGTCGTAGGCCGTGGAGAACAACTTCAGGTCCACACCGAACGGCTTTCCTGGCGTCTGCCCGTGGAAGGTGTACGGCGCGTTGCTGACCAGCTTGCCGAGGCCGAGCGGGCCCACGTCGTAGAGGTAGGCGACGAGGGTGCCGCTCTCCTTGGTACCGGTGACCGTCGTGTGCAACTTGGCGGTTCCGCGGATGTGTTGGGCGCTCGCGTACTTCTCCGACTGCCACACCGCCGCCCAGTAGCGCGGCAGCAGCGGGATCGAGGCGACCGGCGGGATCCGCGTGAGCTGGTCGAGGATGCTGGACAGGAAGATGATCCCGCCGTCCGCGCCCGAGTCGACGTTCGCGTGGATCCTGGTGGTGCCCCCGAGGGCGATCTTCCTCGTGGTCGCGCCGATCGACTTCCAGTCCGGATAGCCTTCGTAGCCGCCTGTGGAGCGGGACTTGAGCTGGACCGGCTGTTCGCGGTCGATCCCGTTGTCCTCGCCCGCCAGATAGCGGTCGAACCAGCGGCCGGTGTCGGTCCACACGTCGTTGGGGAGCCCGAACAGGCCGGTCAGTTCGGCGGTGGCGTGGTCGCCGGGGCGGAACTCCAGCCGCTTGGGCCCGGTCAGCTCCTCGTAGAACGTGGCGTACTGGTTGGGCGAGAAGATCGTGTCGCCCCAGGTGTTGGCCATGAAGACGGCGGCGCCGTTCTTGTTGATCTGGTCGACGTAGGTCGCGGGGGAACGTTTCTTCCCCCACTCGATCAGATCCTGCTCCTTCGACAGGTTCGAGTCGAAGAAGTCCTTGAACACCTGCTGGGTCTCGGCCGCGGGGCGGCCGGTGATGTGCCCGACGCCGTCCAGCAGGGCGGCCGCCTGTACGTGCTCGGTACGGCCGGAGTAGATCGACTCGGTGAGGTCCGCCCAGCCGCTCAGCGCCGCGACCGCCTTGATGCGCTTGTCGTGCGCGGCGGCGAGCAGGCTGATTCCGGCGCCGTAGGACATGCCCGCCACGCCGACCTTGCGTGGATCGGCGGGAGTGTTCGCGAGCGCCCAGTCGATCACCTTGGACACGTCGGCCGTGTCGCGCGGGCCCGCGACCTCGATCTCGCCGCCCGACTGCCAGAAGCCGCGGACGTTGTAACTGACCACCACATAGCCGGAGTTCGCGAGCTTCTGGGCTTGCGCCAGATACTCGACCTGGGGCAGGCCCCAGCTCGTGGGCAGCACGATGAGCGGGTAGGCGCGGGTGCCGTCGGCTCCCGCGGGGGTGACGACATTGCCCTTGAGGGTCGTGCCGCCGTCTCCGGAGATGTCGACGAAGCGGACGCCGCTCGTGCCGCCCGCGGCCTGGGCGGCGGGGGCCAGGCCCAGGCCGGCGGCGGCGATGAGTGTCGCGGAGACGGCACCGACGGCGGTTGTGCGCAGGGGGTTGCGACCGTGTCCCAACGGGTCACTCCTCACTCGGTCAGTGCAAAGTGACCCGACGGTAACCTCGGCGGCCTACCCGAAGTAACCCGTCGGTAAGTTACGTGCGGGTAACGATTGTTGAAGTGTTCATTGCGTGGGATCCGGTCGACCCTGTGTCCGCGCGGGCGGCCGGAAAGCGCGTCGGTGTCATGTACGCCGACGCGAGCGGGTCGTGGTCGGTGCCGCTGGGGTCTTCTCGCCTTCTTCGGGGTCCGGCGTCGTGGGCGGCGGCGTCGGCAGCGGGGTCTGGGCGGCGCGGGTGACGTCCGCGACGACTTCGACGACATCGGGGCCGTACGCCTGGGAATTCACGACCTTGAGGAGCAGTACGAAGCTGCTGTTGCCGTGCTTGCGGGCGAGGCGTGTGTGGTTGCGGGCGAGATAGCGGGTCGCCGCCTGGTTGGTGATCGCGCGCTGGCCGCAGAAGAGGAAGACCGGTCTCGCATCACGGGTCTGTCCCGCGGTCAGCCGGGCGAGGATCACGTACTCGGCCTTGCCCGGTTCCAGGCGGAAGCGCTCGCTGCCGACCTGGAAGGCACCCCGGTCGGGCCCCGGCTCGGAGTCGACGTTGACGCGTATGCCGGGCAGCAGGGAGTGCAGATGCGCGGCCATGCGCCGGTTCGACGCCGGCCCGCCCACACAGAACTCCGTCCGCTCCCCGAAGCCCTGCTGCGTCGCGTCGTGCGCGATGACCTGGGCGTGCGCGCCGCAGTCCTTGATCAGTGCGGACAGTTCGAGAAGCGCGAACACGTCATGGCGCATCACGGTGAGCTCGGGGCCACCCGCCTCGCGGTTCACCACCAGCAGCGACTCGGAGTTGTCGGGCAGTCCGAAGAACGCCTGCTTGCGGCGGAGCTTGCGCTTCCACAGATAGGTACGGGCGAGCCAGCCGAGCGCGGCACTGAGGCCGGTCGCCAGGACGCCGAGGACGATGTTGCGCACGTCGTCATTCATGGGCGCGCATGCTAGCGGGCTCACGAAACGGCGTTCGAGGGGGCCTGACGCGGGCATGCCGGGGAAGTTACGCTGCGCAGACGGTTGTTGACTGGAGGTACGGATGCGTCGCCCTCTTGCGCGGAATCTGGCGGTCTTGGCGGTTTCGGCCGCGGTGGTGTCGGTCGGTGCGGCGGCGCCGCCCGGGCCACCGGCCGCGGTCGCGAAGTCGCCCGCCGCGAAGGTGCCCGTCGCGGTCGGCTACGGCGGCGCGGTGGCGAGCGTCGACGCGGACGCTTCCGCCGCCGGCATCGAGGTCCTGAAGCAGGGCGGCAACGCCGTCGACGCGGCCGTCGCCACGGCGGCGGCCCTCGGCGTCACCGAGCCCTACTCGTCCGGCATCGGCGGGGGCGGCTACTTCGTCTACTACGACGCCAAGTCCCGCACGGTGCGCACGCTCGACGGGCGCGAGACCGCGCCCCTGAGCGCCGACTCCGGGCTGTTCCTGGAGAACGGCAAGCCGCTCGCCTTCGCGGACGCCGTCACCAGCGGGCTGGGCGTGGGCACACCGGGCACACCCGCCACCTGGCAGACGGCCCTGGACGCGTGGGGCAGCAAGCGCCTGGGCAGCGTCCTGAAGCCCGCCGAGCGCATCGCCCGCGCCGGGTTCACGGTCGACGCGACCTTCCGCTCGCAGACCGAGTCCAACCAGGCCCGCTTCAAGAACTTCCCCGACACCGCGAAGCTCTTCCTGCCCGGCGGCTCGCTGCCGGTCGTCGGATCGACCTTCAAGAACCCCGATCTGGCCCGCACGTACGAAGAGCTGGGCAGGAAGGGAGCGGACGCGGTCTACGGCGGCGGCCTCGGCCGGGAGATCGTCCGTACCGTCAACAAGCCGCCCGTGGACCCGGCGTCCGGCTACAACGCCCGCCCCGGCAAGCTGTCCCTGGGCGATCTCGCGGCGTACGAGGCGAAGCGCCAGGCGCCCACCAAGACCTCGTACCGCGGTCTGAAGGTCTACTCGATCGCACCCTCCTCCTCCGGTGGCACCACCGTCGGCGAAGCGCTCAACATCCTGGAGAGGACGGACCTCTCGAAGGCGAGCGAGGCGCAGTATCTGCACCGCTACATCGAGGCGAGCCGGATCGCGTTCGCGGACCGGGGCCGCTGGGTGGGCGACCCGGCCTTCGAGGACGTACCCACCAAGGGCCTGCTCTCGCAGAAGTACGCGGACGGGCGAGCCTGCCTCATCAAGGACGACGCGGTGCTGACGAGCCCGCTCGCGCCGGGCGACCCGAGCCGTCCCGCCGGCTGCACCACCGCGGGCACGGCCGCCCCGACGACGTACGAGGGTGAGAACACGACCCATCTGACGGTGGCCGACAAGTGGGGCAACGTCGTCGCCTACACACTGACCATCGAGCAGACCGGCGGCAGCGGGATCACCGTCCCCGGGCGCGGCTTCATCCTGAACAACGAGCTGACCGACTTCTCCTTCGCGCCGGCGAACCCGGCCGTGCACGACCCCAACCTGCCGGGTCCCGGCAAGCGTCCGCGCTCCTCGATCTCGCCGACCATCGTGCTCGACCGGTACGACAAACCCGTCGTGGCGCTCGGTTCACCGGGCGGCGCGACCATCGTCACCACCGTGCTGCAGACGCTGACCGAGTTCGTCGACCGCGGCCTCCCGCTGGTCGACGCGATCGCCACGCCACGCGCCAGCCAGCGCAACGCCGCCCAGACGGAACTCGAACCCGGCCTGTACGAGAGCCCGTTGAAGGCGCGGCTCGAAGCCATCGGCCACTCCTTCAAGGCGAACCCGGAGATCGGCGCGGCAACGGGCGTCCAGCGCCTCGCGAACGGCAAGTGGCTGGCCGCCGCGGAGAAGGTGCGGCGGGGCGGAGGTTCGGCCATGGTGGTGCGGCCCACGCCGTAGCGATCGTGCCGCGGGGCGGCAGGACTGCCCTTTCGCCCCGCGGCAGTTGACTCCCCGAGAGGTCAGCGCGCCGTCAGGATGCGCGGGCCCGCGTCAGTGATGGCCACCGTGTGCTCGGTGTGGGCCGCTCGGGAGCCGTCGTCGGTGCGCAGCGTCCAGCCGTCGGGGGCCGCGTGATAGCCGTCCGCGCCGCCGCCGATGAGTATGGGCTCGATGGCGAGGACCATGCCGTGCCGCAGGGGCAGTCCGCGGCCCGGACGGCCCTCGTTGGGGACGGGCGGGTCCTCGTGCATCCGGCGGCCCACGCCGTGCCCGCCGAAGCCCTCCGGGATCCCGTACCCCGCCGCGCGGCACACCGTGCCGACGGCGTGCGCGATGTCCCCGACGCGGTTCCCGACGACGGCCGCCTCGATCCCCGCGGCGAGGGCGAGCTCGGCGGTCCGCACGAGCCGCACGTCGGCGGCGCGCGGCTCACCGACGATGAAGCTGATCGCCGAGTCGCCCACCCAGCCGCCCAGTTCGGCGCCGAAGTCGATGGAGACCAGGTCGCCGTCGCGCAGCCGCTGGTCCGTCGGGATGCCGTGCACGATCGCGTCGTTCACGGAGGCGCAGATGACCGCCGGGAAGGGCGTGGGCGCGAAGGAGGGGCGATAGCCGAGGAAGGGTGAGCTCGCGCCCGCGTCGCGCAGGACCTGGTGCGCCACCTCGTCGAGCTCCAGGAGGGAGACGCCCACGTCGGCCGCCTCCCGCACCGCCGTGAGCGCCTTGCCCACGACCTGGCCGGCCGCGCGCATCTCGTCGATCGACGTGTCCGTCTTCAGTTCCACCATGCCAATTACTATACCGGTACTAGAATGGGTCCATGGTGCGAACCCCCCTGACCCCCGAAGAGCGCGAACGCGGCGAGCGGCTCGGCCGGTTGCTGCGTGAGGCCCGCGGCCGTCGCAGCATGGTGGACGTCGCCGGGGTGGCCGGAATCTCCGCGGAGACCCTGCGCAAGATCGAGACCGGGCGCGCGCCCACGCCCGCCTTCTTCACGGTCGCGGCGCTGGCGCGGGCCCTCGGGCTCTCGATGGACGACCTCGTCGTGCGGTGCGCGTTGGTGCCGGTGGTCTGACCGGCCGCCGGGCGCCGTCCGGGTGCCGCACGAGGAGCGGTGTGTCATGCCCCCGTCCGCCGACCCGTTCGGCCGCCTCTGCCGGTCGTCCGCGTCGGTGGCCCCGTGTCTGCCGATGGCCGGGGCGGGCCGACGTCGCCGTTCTGGGGCCGCCCCAAGGTCCGCCGCTCTCCCGGGAGTTCGGCTGCGGGCTCGCGCGCCCCGCGCCGGCCGTCGCGCGCGGGGTGCGATAGGTCCGCTTTCAACAAGTAGATGGGGGAGGGGCGTAGGGTCGCTCGACATCGGCGCGCCCGACGGGGAGTGCGCCGATGCGGTCCCGCCCTGAGGGCTCTGCGTCCGCTCCGAAAACTCCCTGTAGCCGTCCCGTAACACAGTTGGTGTTTTCTACCGGGGCGGAACACTCACGTCGGGCGGGGAGTTGGGTGATGGCTGTAGAACAACTCCCGGGACAGGTACTGGAGTTCGCTAGGTACCTGAACGGGCTGGTGGAACGACTGGACCAGAACGGCGGCTGGTGCGGAGTCTTCTGGCAACGCGATCCCGACGGGATGCGAGCCTGCCTCCAGGGCTGGGAAGTGCCGCCCTGGGACGTCGTGGAGGCGCTCCTGCATGATGTCGGCGCGGAGTTCGGGGAGCGCGCCGCCGCTCAGGAGACCCAACGGGCCCGTGGCCTGCACGACGCCTCGCTGGCCGCGTACGACGCCCGCCCGGGCGGCCGGGACGCCCTCGGTGACCGCCTCGACGTCATGCTCCGCGAACAGCGCTACGCCGCCGAACGCCAGGCCGAACTGGGCGGGCTGCTCCACTCGGCCACCTCCCGGGAAGAGGCCGAGACGATCCGTCTGGACCTCGCCTGGGCCCAGGACGATCACGAACGCGCCACCGCTCGCTGCACCGAACTCCGCCACCGCATGGACATCGTCGACCGTCGCGCCCCGCACACCCGCGCGCAGGACGCGCTGAGCTTTCCGGCCCCCGTCGCCGAGGACGGCGCGTGGGCCGGGCAGCCGGACAACTGGGCGGACCCGTCCGGGACGGGAGGTGCCCGGCGCGGCCCGGAGACGGGTGCTTCCGGCGCGCACCCGAGCGGGCACCCGAGCCTGCAAGCGGGTGGGTACGACACCGGCGCGAGCTCCCTCGACCGGACCCAGGAGCCAGGTCCCGGCGCCCGCCCGAGGGTCCCTGAGCAGGCGGGGCCCGTGTCTCCGCCGGTGGACCACGCACCGGGCGGCGAAGGGGCGTACATCCGGAGCGCCGCGCCCGTCCCGCCGGACGGGTGGACCCCGCCCGGCTCCGGCGCGTACGCCCCGTTCGAACGAACGGCCCCGAGCTCCGGCCCCGACGCGTACGCCCCGAGCTCCGGCGCCGACGCGCACGCCCCGTACGCCGGGCGTGAAGGGCCGTACGTCGGGCCTGAAGGGGCTTACGCTGGGCGGGAAAGCGAGGGAGCCGGACGGGGCGGCAGGGGCGCCGGGCATGACGGGCCCTACTCCGGGCGCGACGGCGGGGGAGTCGCGGGTGAGGGCGGGGGCGCGTCGCGTGTCCCACGACAGCAGCGGGGCGCGACCGACCCGAGCACGAGTCCTGAAGGCGCCTTTGCGCCCCCTGAGCGCGCCGACCGCTCCCAGCCTGCCCCCGACCGCTCCCAGCCCGCCCCCGAGCGCCCCGCGCCGAAACAACGCTCCAAGCGCCGCTCCCGGGGCAGCGCCCGCTTCGCCGGGATGGCGGAGCCGGACGAGGCGCCCACGGCCCTGCCGGAGACGGCGCCTGCGATGCCCGCCCCGGCCGCGCCGAGCAGGCGTACACCGCGCGGCGCACGCTTCGCGGGGGCCGCCGAGGAACCCGTGCGCCCGCGCACGCGGCCGGAGCCGGTGGACGAGGACGCGCGACGGCTCACCGCGGACACCGTCGGGACACTCACGCGGCTGCGCGGCGAAGGCCGCAGCGGCGAGGCGCACGCCCTGCTCGTCGAGGCGGCGTACTGGCCGGCCGCACGATTCCCCCTGCTCGCGGCCGAGCTGCACCGCGCCGGTCTCGACGCGGACTGGGCCACCCTGCTGTGGGAGGCGGCCTCGCTGCCCGCCGACCGCCTGGTCGCCGCGGCCGACGCGCTCACCGCCGCCGGCCGCACCCCCGACGGCCGGCAGCTGCTGCGCCAGGGCGTCTCCCGGCCCGCACCCGAGATCGGGGCCGCCGTACTCGACCTCGTCCACCAGGGCCGTCGGCGTGAGCTCGACGCGCTCCTCGACGCGTACGTCCGTGTGCGCGCCCCCGAGGAGGCCGCCCGCAGCGCCGAGGCGGACCCCCATCGCCTCGTGCCGCTCCTCCTGGAGGCGGCCCGGAGCGTGTCAGACGAATGCCACTGGGACCTGCTCCACGCCCTGCGCGTCGCCGGCCTCACCGCGTGACCGCCGGCTCCGGGCGCGGC
>NZ_JBHWVI010000039.1:0-52391 GCF_042737005.1 Streptomyces sp. NPDC060027 | reverse complement strand
GGTCCCGCTCACCGAGGTCGACGGCTTCGTGTGGCACTGCTACCTCCCAGGCGTCGGCCCCGGGCAGCGCTACGGCTACCGGGTGCACGGTCCCTGGGACCCGGCAGCCGGCCACCGGTGCAATCCGGCGAAACTGCTGCTCGACCCGTACGCCACGGCTGTCGACGGGCAGGCCGACAACGACCCCTCCCTCTTCGAGCACGACCCGGGCGGCCCTTCCCCGGCCGACAGTGCGGGGCACACCCCGCTCGGCGTGGTCACCGATCCGGCCTTCGACTGGGGTGACGACCGGCCGCCGCTGCGCCCCTACGCCGAGACGGTGATCTACGAGGCCCATGTGCGCGGTCTGACCCGTACGCACCCGGAGGTGCCGGCCGAACTCCGCGGCACCTACGCGGGCCTCGCCCACCCCGCGGTCCTCGGGCATCTGACCTCGCTCGGGGTGACGGCGGTCGAGCTGATGCCGGTGCACCAGTTCGTCCAGGACGGCTTCCTGCGCGACCGGGGCCTGTCGAACCACTGGGGCTACAACACGATCGGCTTCTTCGCGCCGCACAACGCGTACGCGGCCCACGGCACGCGGGGTGAGCAGGTCACCGAGTTCAAGTCGATGGTCAAGGCGCTGCACGCGGCCGGCCTCGAAGTGATCCTCGACGTCGTCTACAACCACACCGCCGAAGGCAACGAGAACGGCCCCACGCTCTCCTTCCGCGGTATCGACAACACCTCCTACTACCGCCTGGTGGAACGCGATCCGGCGCACTACTACGACACCACCGGCACCGGGAACAGCCTGCTGATGCGGCACCCCAACGTGCTCCAGCTGATCATGGACTCGCTGCGGTACTGGGTCACCGAGATGCATGTCGACGGGTTCCGCTTCGATCTCGCTGCCACCCTGGCACGCCAGTTCCACGAGGTGGACCGGCTCTCGGCGTTCTTCGACCTCATCCAGCAGGACCCGGTGGTCGGCCGCGTCAAACTCATCGCCGAACCCTGGGACGTGGGCGACGGCGGCTACCAGGTCGGCAACTTCCCGCCCCTGTGGTCGGAGTGGAACGGCAGGTACCGTGATTCCGTACGGGATTTCTGGCGCTCCGGCGATCACACCCTCGCCGAGTTCGCCTCCCGGCTGACCGGCTCGTCCGACCTCTACCAGCACGACCGCAGACGACCGCGCGCCAGCATCAACTTCGTCACCGCGCACGACGGATTCACCCTGCGCGACCTCGTCTCCTACAACGACAAGCACAACGAGGCCAACGGCGAGGACAACCGGGACGGCGACAGCGTCAACCGGTCCTGGAACTGCGGGGCGGAAGGCGCCACCGACGACGAGGGAGTGCTGGAACTGCGCGCCCGCCAGCAGCGCAACTTCCTCGCCACCTTGATGTTTTCCCAGGGCATCCCGATGCTCTCCCACGGCGACGAACTCGGCCGCACCCAGCGGGGCAACAACAACGCCTACTGCCAGGACAACGAAGTCTCCTGGATCGACTGGCGGTCGAGCGACGAGCAGCGTGAACTCCTGGAGTTCACCCGGCGCGCCATCGCGTTGCGCGCCGCCCATCCCGTACTGCGCCGCCGGCGCTTCTTCCTCGGCGACACCCCCACGCACGAACACCAGCCCCTGCCCGACCTGGTGTGGCTGCGCCCGGACGCCGTCGAGATGACGGACGACGACTGGAGGCGGCCCTGCGCCCACGCCGTCGCGGTCTTCCTCAACGGAGACGCGATCGCCGAGCCCGACCCGTACGGCGCCCCCGTGCTCGACGACTCGTTCCTCCTGCTGCTCAACAGCTACTGGGAGCCGGTCGTCTTCCGCCTCCCCGGCACGACGTACGGCGAGCGGTGGACGGCGCTGATCGACACGGCCGATCCCCAGGGCGTCCCGGACGAATCGGAACGCAAGGCCGATACGGACATCCGGGTCGAGCCGCGCAGCCTCGTCCTGCTGTCCCGGCCGCACCGAACAGGACCTGCCGGAAAGTGAGTTCACCGGCGCGGCACCCTCCAGGGCGCCGCGTGCCAGAATTGCGCCGTGGATCGGGGGATGCTCGAAAGAGATCTTGAGCTTGCCCGACTGGCCGCCGCGGCGCGCGAGGCGGCCGACGGCGCGGGATCCGT
Source organism: Streptomyces sp. NPDC060027 (assembly GCF_042737005.1). Taxonomy (NCBI): domain Bacteria; kingdom Bacillati; phylum Actinomycetota; class Actinomycetes; order Kitasatosporales; family Streptomycetaceae; genus Streptomyces; species Streptomyces sp. NPDC060027. The sequence goes on along the minus strand of NZ_JBHWVI010000039.1, from coordinate 50,264 downwards.
GGCGCTCGTCTTCGGTGAGGCCGGCATCGGCAAGTCCAGCCTGGTCAAGGCCCTGCCCAAAGTGCTGCCCGGTGAGGCGCGCGTCCTTCTCGGGGAGTGCGACGACCTCGCGACGCGACGCCCGCTCGGACCGTTCCGCGACCTCGTCGGCAGCGTCGGCGCGGAACTGGCCAGGGCGCTCACCGAGGGTGGTGACCGCCATCGGGTGTACGACGCACTGCGCGCCGAGCTGAGAACGGCGCCGCATCCCGTCGTACTCGTCGTCGAGGACGTGCACTGGGCCGACGAGGCGTCGTTGGACGCCCTGCGCTTCCTCGTCCGCCGGGTGGAGCGGCTCCCGGCGGTGCTCGTCCTGACGTACCGCGACGACGAGCTGGACCGCGAACACCCGCTGCGCCATCTGCTCGGCCAGGTGTCCCGGGCCGAGCGCGTGCACCGGCTGCCGCTCGAGAGGCTCTCCGCGGCGGCGGTCCACCGGCTGAGCGCGGCCAGCGAGCTGGATCCCGCCGAGGTGTACGACGTCACCTCGGGCAACCCGTTCTTCGTCGCCGAGGTGGTGGCCGCCGGGGGTACCGGAGGAGTGCCGCCGACGGTCGTCGACGCCGTGCTGGCCCGGCTCCGGGGACTGGACGACGACACGCGGGACGCGCTGGAGCAGCTGGCGGTGGTGCCGTCCGCCGTCGAACGCCCCTTGGCCGACGCGCTGTTGCCGGACGGGATGGCCGCGCTGGCGGCCGCCGAACAACGCGGCCTCCTCATTGTCACTCCCCAACGGGCCTATTTCCGGCACGAGTTGATACGCCGGGCGGTGGCCGACTCGCTGCCCGCCTCCCGGCGGATCGAGCTCAACCAGGAGGTGCTCGCCGCGCTCGTCGCCACGCCGGGCTCCGATGCCTCCCGGATCGTCCACCACGCGGCGGAGGCGGGCGACGCCGAGGCCGTCGCACGCTACGGTCCGGGTGCCGCCGATGACGCCTCCCGCGCGGGCGCCCACCGCGAGGCGGCCGCCCATCTGCGACTGGTACTGGAACGGAGCGATCTCTTCGGGCCGGCCGAACGGGCCGCTCTCCTGGAGCGGTACGCCATCGAGAGCTACACCGTCGCGGACTCCGCGGCCGCCCTGCGCGCCGAACGGGAGGCGGTCGCCCTGCGCAGGTCGCTCGGGGACGCCCGGGCGCTCGGCGCCGATCTGCGCTGGCTCTCGCGCATCCACTGGTGGGCCGGGGACGCCGGGGAGGCGCGTGCCGCCGCGCGGGAGGCCATCAGTGTCCTGGAGGACGCGGGTGACGACCGGCTCCTGGCCCTCGCCCTCAGCAACACCTCCCAGCTGCACATGCTGTCCGACCGGCACACACAGGCCGTCGCCTTCGGCGAGCGCGCCATCGAACTCGCCCGCCGGGCGGAGGACGTGGAGATCCTCGCCCACGCCCTCAACAACGTCGGCACCGCCCGCTGGCGGGCCGGAGACCCGTTGGGTCGGGCCCAGTTGGAGGAGAGCCTCAAGGTGGCCCTCGGGGCGGGCGAGGTCGAGCACGCCTGCCGCGCGTACGCCAACATCATCTGGTCCCTGCTGGAGAACCTCGACCACGCCGAGGCGGACCGCTTCCTCGCCCCGGCCATGGAACTGGCGGACCGCGCCGAACACCTCGGTTTCCTCAGCTACCTGAATGTCGAGCTGGCACTGCGCCGCTTCGCGGCCGGTTCATGGGAGGAGGCCGAGAAGTACGCCGAGCTGGGCGCGCACGACTTCGTGCCCGCCCGGTGCCCCGCGCTGACCGTGCTGGCCCGGGTGCGGGTGCGCCGCGGCACCGGCGGGGCGGACGAACTGCTGGCGCAGGCCGGGGAGATCGCCGAGCGCAGCGCGGAACTCCAGCGCACCGCGCCGGTGGCGGCGGCCCGGGCCGAGTCGGCCTGGCTGCGCGGCGAACCCGGCGCTGTCGTCGCGGCGGCGGGGCCGGTGTTCGAGGAGGCGTGCCGGCTGTCCGCGGTCACCTACCGCGCCGAACTGGGCTATTGGCTCACCAAGGCGGGGCAGTCCGTTCCCGCGGACTCGTCCGGCCATCCGTACGCGCTCCAGGCCGCGGGCGGCTCGCGGGCGGCGGCACTCGTCTGGAAGGTGCCCGTACGAGCATGCCGCCGCGCTCGCCGAGAGCCCCGACCCGGACGACAAGCTCGCGGCCCTCGCCGTGCTGGACGCCCTCGGTGCGGGGCCGCTCGCCCGGCTGGTCCGCGCGGAGCTGCGCGCGCTGGGGCTGCGCCGGATACCGCGCGGCCCGCTCGCGGTGACCCGGGAGAACCCCGCCGGCCTCACCGAACGGCAGGTCCAGGTCATCCGGCTGCTGGCACAGGGGCTGACCAACGGCGAGATCGCCGAACGGCTGGTCGTCTCGGTGCGCACGGTCGACCACCACGTCTCAGCAGTCCTGGACAAGCTGGGCGTACGCACCCGCCGGCAGGCCGCCGCCCGTGCCGGGGAGCTGGGCCTGCTGCCCGGCCGTCAGGCGTAGGTGGACACGTGGGCGGAAACCTAGGCAGTCCCGGTCGCCGAGCTGGGTGACAGACACGGATGTAGGCTGGTCCTGAATCGGGCTAGAACGGGCACTTCGGACCCATCGGCGGGGACCGGCCAAGGGCCCGGACACCGGAACCTGGAGCGGTCCTCAGATACGGGGATGCACATGTCCATCTCACCGGTACAAGCGGCACGTCAGGAACTGTCCGGGTTCAAGGGGCAGCTGATCGGCCCGGAGGACTCCGGGTACGACGAGGCCCGTACCGTCTACAACGCGATGATCGATCGGCGGCCCGCACTGGTGGCGCTCTGCACCGATCCGGAGGACGTCGCCCTGGTCGTCGGCTTCGCCCGCGACCACGGTCTCCCGCTCGCGGTGCGCGGAGGCGGCCACCACGGGGCCGGCCTGAGCATCTGCGACGACGGCGTGGTCCTCGACCTCTCCCTGCTCAAGGACATCGAGGTCGATCCGGCCGCCCGCACGGTACGCGTCGGCGGCGGCTGTCTCCTGGGCGAGGTCGACCGTGCCACCAACGAGCACGGCCTGGCCACACCGAGCGGCATCATCTCCACCACGGGGGTCGGCGGCATCACCCTCGGCGGCGGCCTCGGTCATCTCACCCGCAAGTGCGGACTGGCCATCGACAACCTGCTGGAGGCCGAACTGGTCCTGGCGAACGGTGGACGCGTACGGGCGAACGCCGACGAGAACACCGATCTCTACTGGGCGATCCGCGGTGGCGGCGGCAACTTCGGTGTCGTCACCTCGTTCCTGTTCCGGTTGCACGAGGTGAGCACGGTCGTCGCGGGGCCCACCTTCTGGCCCGTCGAACTCGGCGCCGAAGTGCTGGCCGCCTACCGCGACTTCATTCTGCACGCGCCTCGCGAGCTGGGCGGCTTCTTCCTCTTCGGCTCGGTCCCGCCGGGACCTCCGTTCCCGGAGGAGATCCACCTGCAGAAGGTCTGCGGTGTGGTGTGGTGCCGCATCGGCGACGACACCGACGCGGCGGCCCGGGACATGGCACCGCTGCTCGACGCCCTGCCCGCACCCCTGCTGCACGGCCCCGCGCCGATGCCGCTCCCAGCGATCCAGTCCGCGTTCGACGGCGTCTACCCGCCCGGAGACCAGTGGTACTGGCGGGCGGACTTCGTCGACGAGATCCCCGGCGAGGCCGTCGAACTGCACGCCAAGTTCGGTGCCGAACTGCCGACCTGGAAGTCGACGATGCACATGTATCCCATCGACGGCGCCGTCCACGACCTCGCGCCGACGGACACCGCCTGGAGTTATCGCGACTCCAACTGGGCCTCCGTCTTCGCGGGTGTGGACCCCGACCCGGCCAACGCGGACGTCGTCAAGCGGTGGAGCATCGACTACAACGACGCGCTCCACCCGTACTCCGCGGGCGGCGCGTACGTCAACATGATGATGGACGAGGGTCAGGAGAGCGTCCGGGCCAGCTATCGCGACAACTACGCGCGCCTGGCGCGGGTGAAGGCCGACCGTGACCCGGCCAACCTGTTCCGCCTCAACCAGAACATCGAGCCGGCGGCATCCGACTGAGGGGCCGGGCGGGTCCGTTCACGGCTTGCGGGCCACGCCTCCGTGGACGTCCGTGGGCTCGGGCGACGTACCGGGCTCCGGACGCCACAGCGGGCAGGACACGATGCCGGGCTCGACCGGTTCGAGGCCCTCGTAGTACGCGCCGATCTGGTCGGGGCTGCGCAGCACGTACGGGATCGCGCCCGTGTCGTCGTAGCCCTGCTGGGCCTCCTTGAGCGCCGCGTCGGTGTCCGTGCTGTCGTAGTGCACGAAGTAGCTGCCCGAGGGCAGGGCCTCCTGGAGTCTCCGGACGATCGACTTGGCCTCCTCGTAGTCCTGGATGTGACCGAGGATGCCCATCAGCATCAGGGCCACGGGCCGCGAGAAGTCGAGAATCCGGGACGCCGCCTCGATGATCTTCTCGGGCTCGTGCAGATCCGCGTCGATGTAGTCGGTGACGCCCTCGGGCGTGCTCGTCAGCAGCGCCTGGGCGTGGCGCAGCACCAGCGGGTCGTTGTCCACGTAGACGATGCGGGACTCGGGTGCCACGCGCTGGGCGACCTGGTGGGTGTTGTCGTACGTGGGCAGACCGGTGCCGATGTCGAGGAACTGGCGGATGCCGAGGTCGCCGGCCACGAAGGTGACGGTACGGATCAGGTAGTCGCGCGAGGCGCGGGCCATGGTCTCGATGTTCGGGGCGACTTCGCGGTACGCGTCACCGGCCACCCGGTCCACCTCGTAGTTGTCCTTCCCGCCCATCCAGTAGTTCCAGATGCGAGCCGAGTGCGGCACCGTGGTGTCGATCTTGGACAACGCGTCCGGGTCGGGGGTGGGTCGGCCGTCTGCCATAAGAGTTCTCCCTGCCGTGCGTCACGCGGTCGGATCTCTAACCTATCGTCAACATACGTACACATAAGCCGAGTTGATGAATCGCAGGGGCCGGAGTCGGGAAGGGGCGGTCCGGTTCCGCGGTGTCGAGGGTGATGACGGGGACGTGCTGGGCCAGGGTGCGCAACACCCGTTCGTAGGCGCCGACCGCCTCGGTGTCGTCCGTCTCGCCCGTCACATGGACCAGCGCGCCCTCGCGTTCGGCCACCGCCTCCGCGAAGTCGAGCGCCTGGATCCAGGTCACCCGGGACCGCCCGCGGCGCAGCGGCCCGTAGACCAGCTCGTGGACGAGCCCGCCGTCGACGACCAGCCGGCCCGGCGCGGACAGGAGTTCGCGGTACGGCTGGGTGGGATCGACATGGTGAAGGGGCTCGTAGGAGCGGCGGATCATGAACTGATGACGGGTCAGCTCGGCGAGCAGAGCGCTTCTGTCGAGACCGTCGGGGCCCTCCACGACGAGGGTCCGGCACCGCGTGAGGGCCGGGTGGAGGATCATGCCCGTACCCCCTCCCTCCGGGACGACCGGCCTGCCCAGTGTGGGGGGACAACCCGCACGGCGGGAGTGTGCGTGCGGGTTGTCCGGTTGTTGGGGCGTAGTGGCGCCCGCGCGGGAGTCGCGGCGCCTCCTGCGCTCAGGCGATCAGGAAGTCCGCCTGTCCGGATTTGGCGCCATCGATGAACGCGATCATCTCCTCGCGGGAGTAGATCAGCGCGGGCCCCTCGGGGTCTCGTGACTGGCGGAGGGCGACGCTCCCGTCGGGAAGCCGTTTGGCCTCGACGCAACTTCCGCCATTGGTGCCGCTCCAGGGCTTGTGCCAGCCCTCGGTTCCCAGATCGACCGCGGACGTGCGGCTGTGCACGGATCCCATGGATCACAACTCCTTACGCAGTTCACCCAGGATGGCCCTGGTCCGAGCGACCGGCTCCGCCTGCACGGACATCCGGTCCAGTACTTCGAGATAGCTGACGACGTCGTCGGGCCGGTCGACGTAGACCGCGCCGACCAGGCTCTCCGTGTAGACGACGTCGGGGAGTTCGGAGAAGCCGAAGCGGAAGTGGTGGAACGGGCCGAACGCGCCCGGATGGGCGCCCACGCCGAAGCGCATGATCTGGATCCGGACCTTCGGCATGTCCAGGACCTCGTTCAGCCGGTCGAACTGCGCCCGCATCACCGCGGGTCCGCCCACCGGCCGGCGCAGCACCGTCTCGTCCAGGATCGCCCAGACGGCCGGGGCCTCCGATTTGGCGAGCAGGTCCTGGCGCTTCATCCGCAGGGCGACGCGGCGGGCGACGTCGTCCTGTGACTCGTTGGGAAAGCCGACGTGCATCAGCGCGGTGGCGTAGTCGTGGGTCTGCAACAGGCCCGGAACGTAGTGGGGTTCGTAGAGGCGGATGACGCTGGCTTCGCTCTCCAGACTCACGTAGGCGCTGAACCACTCCGGCAGGACATCGCGGTACTTGTACCACCAGCCCGGCTGATTGGCCTCCCTGGCCAGGGCGAGGAAGTCGTCGACCTCCGTCGCCGGGACGCCGTAGGCGCGGAGCAACTCCCTGACGTACGGGATGCGGAGGCCGACCTCGGCCTTCTCGATCCTGCGGACCGTCAGAGGCGTGACCTCGATGGCGCGTGCCGCCTCCTCGAAGGACACTCCCGCCCGTTCCCGCAGCTGCCTCAGCCGCTTCCCGAGGACCATCCGCAGGACGGTCGGCGCGCTGCCGCCAGAGCGGTTCTCGCTCACGTCCTACCTCCCGGTAACGGCCGTCACAGCCTGCAGTGTGCCACGCGGTGGATGACAGTGACAGAGCGTCGGGGTGCGTTCTGAAATTATCAGAACGCAGGTTGCACGGGGAGCGCGCGAGCGACCATAGTGATCGAGTGACCTGTCGCACATCCGGCGACGATCATGCTCAACTGTGCTCTTGCGTACCGGAGTTGATGTCTCGGCAGGTATGAGTCAGGGCGCAGCCGCACGATGATGTGAGGCGATTCGGGGATGGCCACCGTGACCGACGGGCAAGCGAGGAACGCCGGCAAAACCCCCGGCGGGGGCAATCGGGTCCTGGCGGCCGTGCTCAGGGAAGCCGGTTGCTCCTACGCCTCCCTCGCGCTGCGGGTCAATGAGCTGGGGCGCCGCCAGGGCGCGGATTCCCACTACGACAAGGCGTCGGTCACCCGCTGGCTCCAGGGCCAGCAACCGCGGGGCGGCACACCGGAGTTGATCGCCACCGTGCTGTCCGAACGGCTCGGCCGCGCGGTGTCTCCCGCGGACCTCGGTTTCCACTCCGAACACCAGCGCCCGGTCACGAGCAGGGCGCTCGTCTACGGCGAGGATGTGGCGGAGACCCTTCACACCCTGGCGGAACTGGGCTCCACCGACATCTCCCGCCGCAGCCTCCTCGGCGCGGTCCCCTTCGTCGCGGCGGCCCTGACGAACCCTCAACGCGAGTGGCTGCTCTGGCTGTTGGAGCATCAGGACGCGGTGTCCTCGGCCCTGGCCGTGAGCGGCGGCCCGGTCGAGCAGGTGCACGCGATGATCGCCGTGTTCGACCAGATGGACAACCACTACGGAGGCGGCGGAGTCCGCACCAGCATCGTGCACTACCTGTCCACCGAGGTCGTCCCCATGCTCCAGCAGCGCGGCACACCGCCCCGGCAGCGCCGCCAGCTCTTCGCGGCCTCCGCGCGCCTCGCCGCGATGGCCGGCTGGAGTTCGTACGACGCGGGGGAGTACGGCCTCGCCCAGCGCTACATGACACAGGGGCTACGGCTCTGCGCCGAGGGCCGTGACCGGGTGCTGGGCGGCCAGATCCTCGCGGGGCTCTCCCACCTCGCCACCAACCTCGGGCGTCCCGACGAGGGCGTGGCCCTGGCGCGCGCCGGAATTGTCACCGCGCAGGGGGCGGGCAGTCCCCTCGGGCTGATGCGGCTGTACGCCATGTCGGCGCGCGGACATGCCGCGCAGGGCCGGCCCGACGACGCCTCCGAGGCGCTGCGGCTGGCGGAGCGGCAACTGGAGGCGAGCAAGGGGGCCGCGCAGGAGTCGGTGTGGGTCCGCTATCTCGACCACCACTACCTCCAGGCCGAGTCCGCCCTGTGCTTCCGCGACCTGGGGCTCGCCCGTCAGTCCGAGCGCACGGCGAGCGAGTCGCTCGGCTCGGGCGCCGACCGGCGCAGGCGCCAGGCCATCAGCCGCTCCGTGCTGGCGACCGCGCACCTCCAGCAGGACCGCCTGGACGAGGCGGTCGGCACCGCGACGCTCGCTCTCGAAACCCTCGGTGCCGTCCACAGCGAACGCTCCATCCAGGCCCTGCGCGATTTCCGCAGGCGCCTCGAACCCCGCCGCGGCGAGCCGGTCGTGCAGGAGTTCGAGCGCCGGTCCCGCGGTGTCCTCGGGGCGGCGGCATGAGGGGCGGGGGAGTCGCCGACGGGGCGGGCGCCGTGTCATGACCGGGAGCGGCGCCGCCGATCCGCCGCGGGTCTCAGTACCCGTCGGGGGAAGGGGCGTTCTGGGCCCGGTCTACCGGGAGGTGCGCGCCGGAGATCCCGCTCGACCAGTCCGACAGCAGGAACGCCACGACCCGGGCGACCTCCTGCGGCGCGACCGGCGCACCGCCCGGCAGCTCCGCGGCCACGAAGCGGGCGAAGGCCTCGGGTTCCTCCCGGCGCATCCGGTCCCAGCGCCTGCCGGGGATCAGCATGGAACCGGGAGAGACGGCGTTCACGCGGATCCCGTCCGGCCCGAGCTCGCGGGCCAGCGACGCGGCCAGCTGGATCTGCGCGGACTTCGCGACCGAGTACTGCGCGGGCGGGCCCGGCTTCCAGCCGGAGATCGAGGAGATCACCACGACGGAGCCGCCGCCCGCCGCCCGCAGATGCGGGACCGCGGCCCGGACCAGCCGCGCCGCGTGAGCGACGTTCACGGCCCAGGTGGCCGCCCAGTCCTCCGTGGTGGCCTGCTCGAAGCCGCCTCCGCGGGAACCGCCCGTGCAGGCGACCACGCCGTCCAGGCCGCCGAAACGATCCGTCGTGTCCGTGACAAATTCTTCCAGCCGTCCGGGCGCGGTGACATCGAGCGGCCGGGTGAACAGATCGGGGCTCGTCGCGGCGGCCAGCGTTTCCAGATCCCGCGCGGTCCGGGCACAGGTGGCCACCCGCACGCCCTCGGCGCACAGCAGCCGCACGATCTGCTCGCCGAGTCCGCGCGTACCGCCGGTGACCAGCACGCGTTTTCCGCGCAGCCCGGGCCAGCCGATGTCACCGTCAAGGGGTGCCGTCGCCGGGCCCCCGCTCCCGTTCCTCACAAGATCGAACATACATCCCACACCACTACGTGCTTGCAACCGGACAACCCGAATACCCCCTGGCCGCCCAGGCAGTCCGACCTGTTGGCTGCACGGGCAGCCACCGAGACAGCCTCCCCCGCGCTGCACCCGAAGGAGGACCGATGACGGCATCCAGGGCACAGCGCCGCGGGCCGTGGCCCTCACCGGACCCCGAGATCCCCGCGTCGCGGCACGACACGCGGGCGGCGGAGCAGGCGGTGCGCACGGCGGGCGACCCCGCGGGCCGCGCCCGTCCCACCGAAGCGGACGACACCTCGGCACCGGCACCGGCCGAGCTCCCCGCCTCTCCGGCGACGTCTCGGCCGTCACCGGCCCCCGGCCCTCCCGTGGGTTCCACGCCGTCCGGGGCCTTGGGCCGTCCCCTGGGTTCCGCCTCGTCCGAAGCCCCTGTCCTTCCGGCAGTTGCCGTACCGCCCCCGGCCCCCGGCCCTGCCGCAGGTTCCGTATCGCACGCGGCCCCCGCCCTGCCCCTGGATCCCACGCCCTCCGCCACCACCGTGCCCCGGGCCACCCCTGCGATCCCGGGACCCGGGACCCACCTCGCGCGCACCACCGTCCCGGCCCACCCGTCGCGGGCGTCCGGAGTACGGGACATGGTCGCCGAGCACCTCGGACGCCTGCGGCTGCCGTCCGAGTGCGTCGACAACGCGGTTCTCGCGACCGACGAGCTCTTCGTCAACGCCCTCGAGCACGGCAGCCCGGACCGCGGCGACACCGTCACCGTCACCGTCGAGTGCGGCCCGCGCGAGCTGCGCGTGTCCGTCGCCGACCGTTCGTCCGCCCTGCCCGGAGCGCGTACGGCGGACGGGGCCGAGGAGTCGGGACGCGGACTGGCGATCGTCGCAGCGCTGACCGACGACTGGGGCGTCGCTCCGGCCGACCCGGGCAGCACGGGCAAGAAGGTGTGGTTCTCGATCGTGCTCCAGGGGGAGCCATGAAGGTCTCCCCGGGGCACCTGGCCAGGGAGGCCGAGGCACACCCCGGGGGCCGGGGTGCCGCGCCGATGGTCCCGGGACTCGCGACGGCCCTCGCGGCGGAGCTCGTCCGCCGGGCCGACCGGGAGCGGAGCCTGATGCGACAGGTGCGCGACCATCCCGCCGGGCCATGGCGGGACATTCTCGCCGCGTGCCGCGCGGGCAACGCCGAAGCCCTCGGGACGATCGTCCGGCGGCACGGCTGGCCGACCGTCGACCGGGTCGGCGCACCCGCCTCGACGGCGGCCCTGATGATCCTGCTGCACGTGCCCGACCTCGCCCTGCAGCTCAGCTGCCGTGACCTGATCGCCCAGGCCGCGGCCGACGGGCGCTGCCCCGCCCTGCACCACGCCTACATCGCCGACCACTGCGCCGTGGAACTGGGCGTGCCGCAGTTCTACGGCACCCGCGTCGATCCCGTCACCCTGTGCCCGTACCCCGTCCGCCGGCCGGGGACCGTCGACGAGCGCCGTCGTGATGTCGGCCTGGGCCCCCTGGACGAACAGCTGCGGCTCCTGCGCGACGACGCCTGACACGTCTGGGGAACGTGATGTACAGCACGCGCGGAAATGCCCCTTACGGGCCCGCGGAAAGGTTCTGGCTGGGCACGGCTTGATCGCCGATCAAGAAAGGGGAAATCCCTGGCCACGGCACGTTCGGCGCATTTGACACTTCGTTGAGGGCACAGATAGGAACAACTCTCTGAAGTGGAGAGGTGAACTGTGCGCGAGCCGAACGTGGTCGGGGACTGGCAGGAGTACGACGAGCAGGCCGGCCTGCGTGTCCGCGTCCATGGTGTGGAAAAGGCGGAGCCCCCGCGGGGGCGCGACGACGCCGCCGACGAACTCACCTACTTCAGATTTCGGGTGACCGTCGAGAACCGCGCCACCGAGCATTTCGGCATCCACCTCGAAGACGGTCAGATCGATATCCGCGTCGGCACCGACGGTGAGAGCGCCTTCCTCGACTGGCGGAACTCGCAGTTCATCGAGGGCTTCGACATCTACCCCCTGCGCCGGGCCACGGCGGTCCTCTTCGCCGCGGGCCCCGACGCCGTCCTGCAGCGGATGGACATCCAGATCCAGCTGAAGGTCGACGACGAGTGGACCGAGCGCTACCTCTGGGCGGGCGGCGTCGAGAACGACGCGGCCGCCGAGGCCGGCACGCGCCCCGACCCCGCCAGGGACAGCCTCGCCTGCCAGGTGAGCAACTTCCTCAGGCGCGAGGCGGAGTCCTGAGTCCGCGGGCCTGAGCGCCGCCGGGCACGAGGTCGGGCGGTACCCGCCTGTCCTTACCCCCTGAACCGCCCGAAGGGCGGCGGGGCGGGCGAACGGTGCTTTTCGCCTCCGCGGGCTAAGGTCGGCAGGTGAGTCGAACCGAAGCGCGCTCCGAGGGAGCGGGTCCGTTCACGACCCGCCTGACCTGGCGCCTCATGGACGGGCGAACCGCGGTCTGGGAATCGCGCCTGGCCCGCAAGCGCGGCCTCCTCACGGTGCGCGCCCCGGGTGAACCGGAGCCCCGCTCCCGGCGGGCCGACACCGTGTCGATCGGCCGGCTGCGCAGACTGAACGCCATCGCCGCGGCCGCGTTCACGGTCGGCGGGTTCCTCTTCGCCCTCGGGGCCGGGGTCGCCCAGTTCGGCTCCAGCGGCGCGACGGGAGCCTGGATCTACTTCGCGGGCGGCCTGTTCTTCAACACCGGGGGCTACGCCTCCCTGCTCCAGGCGGTCAACGCTCCGCGCCGGGACAGCGAGTCCGGCTCACTGGCCGGTCGGCGCTGGAGATGGTGGAGCTACGAGCCCGGCCGGATCGACTGGCTCAGTACCTTCGTGCTGTTCGTGGGAACGCTCGTGTTCGGCGTCAATCTGCTGGACTCACTCCTCCAGGGGCTCTCGGCCCAGCAGGTGAACCGCCTGGTCTGGGCACCCGACCTGGTCGGATGCGTCCTGTTCCTGGTCTCCGGACACCTCGCGATCGTCGAGGTCTGCCACGGCCGGCCGCGGGTGCTCGCCCACGACCTCGGCTGGTGGATCGTCGCGGTCAACCAGTTCGGATCCGTGCTCTTCCTCGTCTCGGCGCTGGCCGCCTTCACGCGCCCCGAGACCGGCAGCCTCGTGAACGTCGACATCGCCAACTGGGGCACCCTCGTGGGGGCGCTGTGCTTCTCGGCCGGAGGCGTGATCCAGTTCTTCGAACGCCCCTGAGGGGTGCCGTGCGACGCGATGGCGGGCGTTCTAGCGTTCGCCGGCCGGGTTGCCCTCGACCCACTGGATGAGCAGCTGCCGTACGTACGGATTGCCCTCCTGGGCGGCGTGCGCCAGTCGCTCGGCGCTCGCCCGTGCCGCCCGCCAGCCCGCCGGTGTGTCCTCGGCGTGGGCGCGGTCCGCGGCGGACAGGGCGTCGGCCGCGAGGAGGCGCAGTTCCTCGGAGAGATCGTCCTGCGCGGCGGACCGGTACGCCTCCAGGCGCAGGGCCGACAGGTCCGCGGCCGAGGGGGTGGGCTCGGTGGGCGGCTGCGCGTAGCCGCTCACCGCGATGACCACGCAGAAGGTGGCGACGTCCCGGCGGCTCTCCGACTGGCCCTTGGCGATGGCGGGCGCGAGCCATCTGGGTGCCCGCCAGTGCGAGACCGCCGTGGCCAGGGTCAGGGCAACGGCCAGCAGCACGAAGGGAATCCAGCCACCGAGGAACCAGCCGATCGGCCCGAGCACCAGGAAACAGACGGCACTGCTCATCCATATGCGACGGCGGCCGATTCTCAGGTGTCGTGGATCCATGCGCCTCAGTGTCTCAGGGGCGTCCGGGACACGAGGAGGCGGCGGGCGATTCGCGCGGGCCCGTCGCCTTTCGGCCCGCCGCCCGACACCGGAATGTCCGCCTCGGGCCGTACCGAAAGCGGCATGTCCCGCGAAACCGTGTGCCACCGGCTCAACCCCGTCCCAGCGTGCGTCTTTTGGCCATGCCCCGGGGGCCGTGGGCCGGGAGGTGCGTGTGGGTGCCATGGGGTGGCCGGACAGCGGGCGTGTCCCACGGTCCGTCACAAGGAGGGGCCCGGAGACGCCCCAGGGGCCCGCCCGGAGCGGCGGCGACGGGCACGCGCGGTGACGGTCGCGGGCGGACCCGAGCCCTCGCGGTGACGGCCGTGGGCGCGGAGAACGGTGGTGGAAGGGTCTCGTGGGCGTGGTGGCAGGTGTAACGGCGTACGTCGAATGGCCGGAGATGGCCCTGTCGGCCGCGACCGCCCGTACGTACGCTTTCGTCACTCCCGGCCTTCACGGCTCCTTCACAACCGGGAGCGGGCTGCGCATGGGCATTTGTCATGTGCATGTCTTAATGAGCCGAGCTTGATCCAACGCACTGGTCTGCGACGGTTCCCCGTCCGTCCGGGAACCGCACCCCCCAATTCACGGCGGCGCCTTCGGGCTGCCGCCGGAACACCAACGCAACGGATTGGAGCACCATGGCTGGTGGGCTGCTTCTGGGTGGCGCGATCGCCGCCCTGTTCGCCACAGCGCTTCCCCTGTCGGACCCGTCCTCCGGGTTCGTCGACCCGCCCCCGGACAAGATCGTCATCAAGGTCGCCACGGTGAACGGCTCCGGCTGTCCCCAGGGAACCGCCGCGGTCGCCGTTTCCCCGGACAACACCGCCTTCACGGTGACCTACAGCCAGTACCTCGCCCAGGTCGGAGGCAACTCCGACCCCACCGCGTTCCGCAAGAACTGCCAGCTCAACCTGATCGTCCACGTCCCGCAGGGCTTCACGTACGCCGTCGCCAGCGCGGACTACCGCGGCTTCGCCTCGCTCCAGCAGGGGGCCAGCAGCACGGAGAAGGCCTCGTACTACTTCCAGGGCTCCTCGAACACGGCCGCCATCACCCACCCCTTCCGTGGCCCGTACGACGACAACTGGCAGGCCACGGACACCACGGACTGGGCCCAACTGGTCTGGGCCCCCTGCGGTGTCCAGCGCAACTTCAACATCAACACCGAACTCCGCGTCAGCGCGGGAACGTCGGCGCCCGGCAGCACGAGCTTCATGACCATGGACTCGACGGACGGTGACATCAGCACCGTCTACCACCTGGCCTGGAAGGAGTGCCCCTCCTCCTGACCACCGCTCCACGCGCAGATCCTCGGCCGGCTCCGCCGCATCGGAGCCGGCCGAGCCTGCCGTGTCGGCAGAGCCTGCCGTGTCGGCCGTGTCGGCCGTGTCGGCCGTGTCGGCCGTGTCGGCCGTGTCGTCCCGCGGGCAGGCGCCTAGGGCAGCAGCTTGTCGACCGCCGCGGAGCCTTCCTCCTGGAGCTTGCGCTCGGCCCAGGCGAGGTTCTGCGGAGTGACGTCGCGGCCCGCGGCGAGCACCAGGTCCTCGGCCGTCACCGGGCCTTCGGTCCCGGTGTGCAGCAGCGAGTCGGGGGTCGCCCTGTCGTCGGAGGGCGTGGACGCGTCGGGCTGGCTGGTTGGCATGGTTTCTCCCTGTTCCACCGGATCTGTTCTCACGCTACGGGCATTCCGCACACCCCGCGCGACGCACCCTTGCCGGGCTCGGCCCACGGGCCGCCGCGGCGCGCGAACCCCCGTTCGGCTGTCCCGGGATGTCGACAACCGCTCGCTGAGGTGATGGTGGAGGAACTCGCACCCCTGCGAATGAACGGAGCCTGGAATGCGTATTCGTCTGATGGCCGCCGCCGGACTTGCCAGTGTGGCCCTGCTGGCCACCGCCGGGACCGCCGCCGCCGACGACCCCAACCCGGTGGGCGTCGCGGTGGGCAGTCCCGGAGTCCTGTCCGGCAATGTCATCCAGATCCCCATCGACCTCGACCTGAACGTGTGCGGCAACACGGTCAACGTGGTGGGTCTGCTGAACCCGGCGATCGGAAACGTCTGCGTGAACGACTGACGCTCGTGGTCCGCCGGGCGGGGGTCCCTCCGCCCGGCGGCCCCGCGTCCGGGCCCGACGGCTCACTCGTCCTCCCGGGTGGGCCGCCGGGCCCGCACGCGTCAGGGGGCGGGTGATCCGGTCGGAGGGGATGTACGGCGCGTGAGGTGTCCGCACCGCGCGAGGGGTGGGAGGAGACACGGGGCCGGGGCGGCCACGCCTGGGGCGAGGCCGACGGCTCGGCGCCGAGCGAGGTGCCGGCGAGGGCGGGCGACGGGCGACGGGTGACGGGGCGGCGAGGTAATGGGGAGCGGGCTGGCGGGCGAACCGCCGTGAGCGGGTGGGTGGATCCTCCGTGCCGTGGGGCCGGTTGACGTCTGGCGGACGGGGAGCCGATGCCCGGCGTCCTCGATTGGTCTGTACATGACCATCGGTGGCGGGCCAGACTGTGCGCCGACCAGACACCCCCCATCGAGGAGCAGTCCCCATGCGCATGCCCGCTCGGCAACGTTGTCACGCGGTCCTGGCCGGTCTCGTCACACTCACCACCGCCGCCGTCCTGTCCGTGGCCACCGGTACGCCGGCCTCGGCCGCCGACACCTGGAACGAGGTGGGCTCGGACCGTGCCGACCCGCTGACCGAGAGCCAGGGCCTGACCTCCGTCGAGGTCCCGGCCGGCAGCCCCAACCACTACACGGGCATCGGCACGATCCCCACCGGCGTGAGCAGCCGGGGCTGGAACCACATCGGCGACCCGGACGCCTCCTACAACGGCTACTACATCGAGCCTTACCAGAGTGACTCCGGCGGCTCGAAGATGTTCCGGGTGCAGGCGCCGGGCGGTGCCTGGTCGGAGTACGTCCACGCGCTGAGCGCCGGAGAGGCGCTGAACAACTCCTTCGTCACCGTCACGCCGAACGGTTCGTGGATGGTGTCCGGTGAGTACGGCACGATGAACCGGCTCCTGGTGTTCCCGACCCCCGGCGTGAACCCGGCCACCTCGCCCGCCGCCAACCTCCCGCAGGCGTCCACCATCAACCTCGATCACGCCGTACGCGACGTACAGGGCTGCGACTTCGTCACGGCGACCCGGCTGCTGTGCTCCTCCGACGACCCCGCCGGCACGCTCTTCGGCATGACCAAGCCGCTGCTCCAGATCGACCTGTCCGGCGAGCCGAACAGTTCGGACGTCTCGGGCCATGTCACCGCGCTGCGTCAACTGCCGCTCCGCAGCTCCTGCTCGGGCACGTTCGAGGCGGAGGGAATCGACTACGACCGGCGCACCGGCACCCTGCGCGTGATCGTCGTGTCACCGGGCTTCTGCGTGCTGACCGACAGCAAGACCTATCGCTTCACCAGGAGTTGAGAACACACTTCCAGTGTGTGCCCGGGCGCGTACCCCGCCGGTGGCTCCGGAGCGACGGGTGGCGTACGCGCCCGCGGACGACAGGGCTATGGTCAGAGGCAGATTCAGAGTGATGGGGGGTGGCCGGCTGTGGTGGAGGACGAAGCCGTGATCGGCTGCACGGGGGAACTGCTCATCGGCACCCGGGGATCCGCCGGTCCCGGCGAGATCCTGGTGCGTGTGAGAGGCGGATCCGAGACCTTCCTCGCCTGGTCTCGGGAGCCCCTGCCGACGGGGGCGACCGTGCTGGTGATCGAGTCCCGGGGATGTCGTGAGGTCGACGTCATCGAGTGGGCCGATCCGTTGGACGCGCTGGACGGCGACGCCGTCGGCGCAGGCTGAGGAGGAGAAGTATGTTCGGTTATCGCGTTCCCGCTCCCGATGAGGCGATGTTGATCTCGGGTGGCAGGCGGGGATTGGGGGGCGCGCCGTTCCGGGTGGTGACGGGGCACGGCAAGTTCGTGCTGCCGATCTTTCGTAAGACCCGCTTCCTGACGCTGTCCATGTGCGAGTCCGAGGTCACCGAGACCTGTGTCACCAGACAGGGCATCTCGCTGCACGTCCGCGCCGTGATCGCGTTCAAGGTCGGCAACGACACCGAGAGCATCATCAACGCGGGGCAGCGGTTCCTGTCCGACCAGGACCAGATGTCGATCCTGACGGGCCGGATCTTCGCGGGCCATCTGCGCTCCATCATCGGTTCGATGACGGTCGAGGAGATCGTCACCGAACGGCAGAAGCTCGCCGCCGAGGTCCTCGACACCTCGAAGACGGAGATGGCGAAGATCGGTCTGATCGTCGACTCGCTGCAGATCCAGTCGATCGACGACGGCGACACCGGCTACATCGACGCGATGTCCGCGCCGCACAAGGCGGCCATCCAGCGTCAGGCCCAGATCGCCCAGGCGCAGGCCACGCAGGCCTCCGTCGAGGCCGAGCAGGTCGCGGCGCGCAACCAGGCCGAGTACGCCCGGCAGACGGCGATCGTGAAGGCGCAGTACTCGGCCGAGGTGGACCGGGCGCAGGCGCAGGCCGCCCAGGCCGGCCCGCTCGCCCAGGCCCACGCCCAGCAGGAGGTCCTCGCCGCGCAGACCGAACTCGCGGAGCGCGCGGCCCAGTTGCGCCAGCAGCAACTGGTCGCCGAGATCGTCCGGCCGGCCGAGGCGGAGGCCGAGCGGATCAAGGTGCTCGCCATCGCGGACGCCGAGCGCATGAAGATCCAGGCCGAGGCGGCGGCGTCGCACGACCGGGTCGCGCTCGACCGGATGCTGATCGACCAGCTCCCCCTCATCGTCAAGGAGGCGGCGGGCGGCCTCGCGGGTGCGAACGTCAACGTCCTCAACGGCGCCGACGGACTCGGTGAGATAGCGGCCGGCCTGGTCGCCCAGGGCCTGACCATCCTCGACTCGGTCCGCCAGAACCTGGGCGGCCAGAACTCCAAGGGCCGCGCCGAGAAGCCGAACGGCCCGCTCGAGCTCCAGGGGTACACCCGTACGCCGGTCGACGGGGACGAGCCGGAGAGCGGCTCGCCATCGGCGAACTGAGCCGAGATCCGCGGTCCGTCGCGTCCGCCGTCCCTCCGGGGCGGCGGACGCCGTCGTTCGCGCACGGCACTGGCGCGGCGGGACCCCCGATCGGATCAATCGGCTCCGATGTCGCTCAAGTCCCATACACTCTGCGGAAGTTGATCGTTTGACGTGGTCGCCTCAGGAGGAGCGCATGCCCCGGACACCCTCGCGACGTACCGCACTGCAGGGCCTCGCCGTCGCCGGCGCCGCGGTCGTCGGGTTCGATCCCTTCACCCGGAGCTGGGCGGCCACCGCCACCGACCGGCCGCTCGCGGGACTCCCGCCGCTGGACGGGAGCGTGCACACCGACGACGCCTCGCGCGCGGCGGCCGCCGACGACTTCGGCCACATCGTCCACCGGCGTCCCGTCGCGGTACTGCGCCCGGGCTCGGTCAGTGACATCGTCGCCATGGTCCGCTTCTGCAACCGGCACGGCATCTCCGTCGCCCCCCGCGGCCAGGGCCATGCCACGCAGGGACAGGCACAGGTCGACGGCGGCCTGATCATCGAGACCACGCCGCTCGCGTCCATCGGCCCGGTCGGGCCGCGGAGCACCACGGTCACCGTCGGCGCGGGCGCCAGGTGGAGCGAGGTCGCCCGGGCCACCCTGGCGCACGGACTCACCCCGCCCACCTTCACCGACTATCTCGAACTCTCCGTCGGCGGAACCCTGTCGGTCGGCGGCATCGGCGGCCAGACCCACCAGCGGGGCGCCCAGGTCGACAACGTGCGGGAACTCCAGGTCGTCACCGGCGCGGGCGACCTCGTCCGCTGCTCCCCGACCAGCCACCGCGACCTGTTCCTCGCCGTGCTCGCCGGACTCGGCCAGTGCGCGATCATCGTCGGCGCCACCCTGCGCCTGGTCCCCGCGCCCGAGACCGTACGCCACTACCTCCTTCCGTACGCCGACCTGCGCACCTTCCTCGAGGACCAGCGCCTGCTCGTCGAGGAGGGCCGTTTCGACTACGTCGAGGGCCAGGTGAACCCCGACGCCCAGGGGGCCTTCCGCGGCTACGTCATCGAAGCCGTCGCCTACGGGCCGCCCGCCGGTCCCGCCCCCGACGACACGGCACTGCTCCGCGGACTGCGGCACGACCCCGCGGGCGTGCAGACGAGCGACCTCGGCTACTACGACTTCCTCGACCGGCTCGCGGCCGGAGTCGCCGCGCTCAAGGAAGCGGGTCTTTGGGCCTTCGCCCACCCCTGGCTGAACCTGCTGCTGCCGGGCCGTTCGGCGGCGGCACTGGCCGAGTCCCTGCTGGAGGACCTCACCCCGGCGGACCTCGGGCCCGGCGTCGTCCTCCTGTACCCGGTGCTGCGCGAGAACCTGCACACCCCGCTGCTGCGCACCCCCGACGATCCGGTGTCGTACCTGCTGGCCGTCCTGCGCACGACCCCGCCCGACGACACCGCGACCGTCGACCGTCTTCTCGCCGCCAACCGCGCCGCCTACGACACCGTCCACGCGGCCGGCGGCACCCACTACCCGGTCGGCTCGGTCCCCTTCGGAGCGGCCGACTGGCGCGAGCACTTCGGCCCCGCCTGGCGACGGCTCGCCACGGCCCGGCACACCTACGACCCGCGAGGAATCCTGGTCCCGGGGCAGGGCATCTTCTGACGACGCCCCGCTCCTGCCGTGCGGCCCGGGTTCACCAGAGCCCGGGCTCGCTGCCCACGATCGGTACGGACGGCTTCCCGTCCACGCCCTCCGGGACATCACCGGCCAGCATCACGCGGTGCATGACCCGGGGGTGGTCGACATGGGCGGTGTCGCTCGGTGCCAGATGGATCGTGGCCCGGTTGTCCCAGAAGGCCACGCTGCCCGGCTCCCACCGGAAGCGGACCGTGTACTCGGGTCGCGTCGCCTGCTCGAGCAGCATGTCCAGGAGCGCCCGGCTCTCCGGCCGGGACACGCCGAGAATCTGCTCGACGTAGTAGCCGTTGACGAACAGCACCCGCTCGCCCGTCTCCGGGTGCACCCGCACCAGTGGGTGGTCGGTGGCGATCTGACGGTCCAGCAGATGACGGGCGTACGCGTCGTCGCCCGGCCGCGACTGGTACCCGACCCCCAGCCGGTGCTCGGCGCGCAGACCGTCGACGAAGGCGCGCACCGGAGCCGAGAGGCCCGCGTAGGCGACGGCCAGATTCGACCACGTCGTGTCACCGCCGTACGGAGGCACGGTCTCGGCGCGCAGAACGGTCGCGGCCGGGGGATCGACCCGGGCGCCGTGGTCGCAGTGCCATCCGCGCAGCAGCGAATGGCGGCGCCGGCGCAGCCACTCCTCGTGGTCCATTCCGTAGCGCCCGCCCAGCTCCAGACGGTCGGCCGTCGTCTCGACCTCGGGAGAATCCTTGGGCGACGCGCCACCGCGGGAACGGAGGCGGATCGGTTCGCCGAACCGGCGCGCGAAGGCCACGTGCGAGGTGTGATCGAGCCGTTGGCCGCGGAAGAACACCACCTTCCAGCGCAGCACCGCCGCCCGGATCGCGGCGACGGCCTCGTCGGTCAGCTCCTCCGCCAGGTCGACTCCCGTGATCTCGGCGCCGATGTGCCCGGCCGCCGGTTTCACTTCGAGACGTGTGACCTGGTCCGTCATGGGGGCTCCGTTGATCGTGTCGGCTCGTCGGGTCCAGCATGACCGCTGGGCAGGGCGCCCGACAGGGTGCCTTGGGGAGGACCCATCCGGCGCGGCGGACTCCGCGCACGGGAAGCGCGGCGCGCGCACGGGGTGTGCGCCGTGTCGCGCACTTGCCGGGTCGCACTCCCTGTTCGAGGTCACGCTCGGTGCCCAGAATGTTGCGCAGTGAACGGGGCCCGCCCTCCATCCGCATAGGGGCGGGGCCCGTTCGCCCGAAACGGCCGCGGTGCCGTGGAGGTACTCAGTCCCGGTGCGCGCGCAGGGCGGCGAGCGCGCGGTCGGCGTGCGCGCTCATGCGCAGTTCGCTGCGGACCACCTCCAGGACGGTACGGTCCCGCGCGATGACGAAGGTGACCCGCTTCGTCGGGGCCAGCGTGAAGCCGCGCTTCACCCCGAACCGCTCCCGTACGGTGCCGTCGACATCGGACAGCAGGGGGTAGCCGAGCGTGTGGCGGTCGGCGAACTGCTGCTGCCGGTCGACCGAGTCACCGCTGATCCCGACCGGGCGCGCACCGGCGGCGGTGAACTCGGTGGCCAGATCGCGGAAGTGGCAGGCCTCGGCGGTGCAGCCGCTGGTGAGGGCCGCGGGATAGAAGAACAGGACCACGGGCCCCTCGGCCAGCAGCTCGGACAGGCTCCGGCTCGCCCCGGTCTCGTCAGGCAGCGTGAAGTCCTCGACCTGGTCACCCACGCTCAGGGGAGACGTCATGACCGTCCCTCCCCGGACCGCGCGACCCCGCGGGCCCACAGGACGAGCGGCACCTGGAGCGGGAGCCGTGCCAGCGCCGCCGCCTTGAGCGGCGCGGGACGGTGACGCCAGTCCACGGCCATCTGGACATTGGCGGGGAAGACGCCGACGAAGAAGGCGGCGGTGGCCAGTGCGGCGACCCGGCGCGTGCGGGGGAGCGCCACTCCGGCCGCCAGGGCGAGTTCGGCGACACCGCTCGCGTACGTCCAGGTCCGCGGCGCTCCCGGGAGGGCGCGCGGGATGGTGGCGTCGAACTGCCGTGGTGCGGCGAAGTGGGCGACGCCCGCGGTGGCCAAGAGGCCTGCGAGCAGCAAGGGCGATCGTTCGGACCGTGGCACGGTTCCTCCTCCGGGGGCCTGTCGCGCGATATTACTGGAGGGTAAGTGCCCGTGGTGCGGCCGGGACGCGTCGATCGTGTGCCGTTCGCGGGCACCCCCGGCGTCCCGGGGAGGACCGAACGCCCGTACCGGGAGAAGGGCGACGTCCTGCCCGGCCGGGGGAGCGGGCGTCGTCGTCCCGTGCACGGGCTCTGTCCCGCGCCCGGGCTCCGTGGGTGCCGATCGAGTCCGGTACGACCAGGGACTCTTCCGCGCCGCTCACGTCGCCGGACCGGCCGGACCGGCCGAACCGGCCGACTTCACCGCCCGCCGGCCCGGCCTGGGGGAGGGACGCGATTTCGGTCCGTCGGGTGAAGGCCGGTGAATGGGCGAGCATCCGGGTTTGGGAATTCGATTCACGGTCAGCCGTAGAAGTGAATCGCGTGGTCGAGCAGTGAGGATGTGAACTGCGACGGCTGAGAGCGAGAAGGTCCGGGCCACGACGGAAGCAGCGACGGGCAAGGCCAAGGAGGCCGTCGGACAAGCGGTCGGCGACGAGCGGATGACCGCCGCGGGCAGGGCCGAGCAGTCCAAGGGCGACGCGCGGCAGGCCGAGGAAAAGAACAAAGACGAATTTCGGCACTGATGGCCGCAGCATTTCCACAGGGCCCGCCGCGGGATTTCGCGACGGGCCCTGCGGAATTCCGGGCAGGAGCGGAGGAACGAAGAATGTGCGGGCAGGATCAGAGGTCCGCCACCGGCACGGTGGCCGCTTCACGGCAGGTGGTCTCGACGGGGCCTGGCACTCCCGCCGACATACGGCAGGCCGTCAGGCACGCCCTCGCGGGGCGGTCCGGGGGCCACACACGGGACGAGGACGGCGCCGCCGGCGACGCCCTGCTCGTCGCCTCCGAACTGGTCACCAACGCGATGCTCCACGGCGGCGGTGTCACCGCGTTCGAGGTGACACCGACCGAGCGGGAGGTGCGCCTGTCCGTGAGCGACCGAAGCGATCGAGTGCCCGTGCCCGTGCGGCGGGTCGACGACGCGGGCCGTCCGCGGGTCGGCGGCCACGGGTGGATGATCGTCTGCACCCTGGCCAGCGATGTCGTCATCTCGAACCTGCGGGCCGGAGGCAAGCGCATCACGGCCGTGGTGCCGCTCTCGACGAGCCCGAGGGGCTGAACGCGCGGCACCCGCATCGTCCCCCCTCCACGAGAGCGGGCGACGACGGCACACCTTCACCGGAGGGGACGCGCCTGCGGGTCCCACGAGCTGTCCGTCGCTCCTGGCGGTCCGATCCGTCACGACCTCGCTCGTCGACCTGGCTCGTCCGCGCGAGGACTCAGGCCGTCAGGGCGTGCCGCGACGTGCTCGTACCCGTCGAGGCGCTCGGACCGGCCGCGGTGGTCCGCTCGGCGGCCTGGACCGGGTACGTGGTCTTCGCGGGGTCGATCAGAGGGTCACCGAGCACGATCCGGCCCGCCGCGTGCAGGGCGTCGCACTCGCCGGTGGGCAGGGCCGCATAGCAACCCCCGCGCCCGGTGGCGGGATCCAGCGGGAGCCAATAGCCGTACCGGCGACGGCCGTTCGCGTGCACGGTGAGGCGGACGGAGAACCGCCGCTGCGTGATCAGACGCAGGACTTCGGCGCCTTCGGGGCTGAGCGGCGTGCGGGTGCGGGGCAGCGGCCGCAGCATGGTCACCGGCCTCCGATCGGGGCCCGCGACGCGGCGCGGCGGTGCGAGGTCGGCGTCATGTGCATGCGGCCTTTCGACGGACGGGATGGATCACGCATCGCCAGGGCGGTGACGTTCCGGCTGATCAGCATTGTTCCGCAGAGCACTGACAACGCGGGCGGAGCGGTGTTCAGCCGCGATGCGCCGATGCCTGTGCGCGGTTCGTCCGGGCGGCGAGCTGCCCCTGGACGAAGGGGTCGGTGGCGGGGTCGTACGACCCGGCGTGGTCGGCGAGTGTGTCGGTGATCCGTTCCCACTCGTCCGCCTCGGTCCGCGCGTCGCGTGCCTGCCCCTCACCGGGTGAACCGCCCTCGGCGGCCTTCCGCGCTCCGTCGAGGGCCGCCTTCGCCTTGTGATGGTTCATCCCGGTGGCGGCGCGGCGCACCCGGTCCCACACGGCGTGCTCCCGCTCGGACGGTTCCTGCTCGGGACTCAATGCTCCACCTCGATCGTGCGACGGGACCACTTCCTTCACCGGACCCGTGTGCCCGCCCAGGGCGGAACGACACCTGCGCGTCGGCGTTCGCCGACACGGATGTCGTTCCTTCACCAGGGCAGGAAGGCGTGGATGTCCTTGCCGTCGGTCCGCACGATCACGCTCACCTGGTCGCAGAGCGCCTGGATGAGATGCCAGCCGATGCCGCCCCCGCCCTGTCTGGGGCGGAAGCGGCGGGGCGCGGGCCGGGTGGTGCTGCTGTCGCGCAGCGTCACGTGCACTCCGTCGAAGGTGGGACGCATCTGCAGCTCGAAGGGGCCGGGCGCGTACTGGATCGTGTTCGCGGCCAGCTCGGTGACCACCAGCAGGATGTCGTCCCAGTGCTCGGGTGCCGAGGGCGGTGCCGTTCGCGCGAGGGCGCGCAGATAGCCGTCCGCGGCCAGCCGCGCGTCGGTCACGTTGCGCAGCTCCCCGCCGAACGCGCTGGTGAGCGTCCCGAGTTCCTCGTACGACGGCTTGTTCTTCCGGCTCGGATCGATTCTCATCGCGCCCTTCGTTCGGATCTCGTCGGCGGAATGTCCCTCACTGCGTCGCGACCCGGCCAGCTGGATCCGCGCCCTGTCCAGGGCGAGAGCCCGGCGCTCCCCGCCGGCCCCTGCTATGCCGGGGTGTCCTGGGAACGCCTACGGGAACGGCGTCGCGCCAGTGCGCGTCGTTCCGCTTCGCTCGTACCGCCCCAGACGCCGAGGCTCTGGCCCGAGTCCAGTGCCCAGCTCAGGCACGCGTCCCGGACGGGGCAGCCCGCGCAGACGGCCTTCGCCTCCTGGATCTGCAGCAGGGCGGGCCCGGTGCTGCCGATGGGAAAGAACAGATCGGGGTCGACGGTGCGGCAAGCCGCGGAATCACGCCAGTTGTCCATGCGAGCCTCCTGTGATCGAAGTGGACGCGTTCTTAGGGATTCGGTCTCCCCTCGGGTCACCCTTGATCTCCCGGATGAAACGGGTTGGGCATGCAAAGATCCCGTGGACGTGGGATCGGCCGCACGGGGCGACCGTGCCGCGTGGCGCGAAAGCGCGGCCGGTCGACGGAACGACGTCACCCGATCGGCGCGGTGGGTCGCACCGGGTGGCAAAATGGAACTCCAGGTGAAGCCGGTTGGGTTTCGACGAATGAGCGGGTGGCCCATGGCGTACGAGTCCGGCGATGTCTGGGAGAAGTTCGCCGTCGCCTTGGCGGACATGGCACGGGATCTGCTGGCGCAGGACTCGGTGCAGGCCACCCTGGACCGGATCGTGGATCACGCGACGGTGCTGATCAACGGCTGCGACGAGGGTGGCATTCTCACGGTTCGCCGGGGGGAGGTCAGCGCGCTGGCCGCGACCAGCGATGTCGTGCGGATGGCGGACAGGATCCAGCAGGACCTGCGGGAGGGACCGTGCTTCGACGCGGTGACCGACCGACAGCAGGTCTATGCGATCGAGGACATGCGCCGGCCGCACGAACGGTGGTCCCGTTTCGCCCCCGAGCTGAGGAAGCTGGGCATGGGCAGCATGATGGGCTTCCTGCTGTTCACCGACGACGACGAGCTCGGTGCCCTCAATCTGTACTCGCGCAGCCCGAACACCTTCGACGAGTCGGCTCGGCGCGCCGGCTGGATCCTGGCCTCGCACGCGGCCGTCGCCCTCTCCGCGGCCCGTACGCACCAGCAGCTCGGCCAGGCGCTGGAGACCCGCCACGAGATCGGTGAGGCGATGGGCATCCTCATGGAGCGCCACGGCCTCAGCGAGGACAACGCCTTCAACGTGCTCAAGAAGGCCTCCCAGGATCACAACATCAAGCTGCGGGAGATCGCCCGCAAGGTCTGCGAGACCGGCGAGCGACCCGCCTGACCTGTCCCGAGAATCGGCTCACCCGACCGTTCCGGACGAAGTGACCCGCTGACCCTCTAGAGGAAGCGGCGCAGCGGGGCGACGGACAGCTCCTTCGCGCGCTGGAGCAGGGACCTGCGCCGCCAGCGGCCCGGTTCGATGCCCACGGCGTGCTCCCGGTCCTCGTCGAAGTCCTGGTCGAGGGCCGCGGTGAACGTCTCGTCGAGCACGGCGAGCATGACCTCCTCGTCGTGCTCCATGGACCGGCGGTTGAAGTTGGTCGAGCCGATGAGCGAGGCGACTCCGTCCACCGTCATGATCTTGGTGTGGAGCATGGTCGGCTGGTACTGGCGGATCTCGACACCGGCGTCCAGGAGCGCGCCGTAGTGGTGCTGACCGGCGAGCTGGCAGGCCCGCTGGTCGGTGTGCGGACCCGGCAGCAGGATCTCCACCCGGACACCGCGGCGCGCCGTCGCGCACAGCAGTTCCACGAAGTAGGCGTCGGGGGCGAAGTAGGCGGTGGCGAGACGGAACCGCTCCTCGGCGGAGCCGAGCATCACGCGGATCAGGGTCTGCATGTCCTGCCAGCCGAAACTCGCCGAACCCCGCACCACCTGGACGGTCGCCGTGCCCGGCTGGTCGTGCCCGGTGAAGCGGTCCCGGTCGTCGAAGAGCTCGTCGTGGCACTCCGCCCAGTTCTGCGCGAACGCGGCGGCGATGCCGTCCACGGCGGGACCCCGCACCTTGACGTGGGTGTCGCGCCACTCGGAGGGACCGCGCGCGTCCCCGCACCACTCCTCGGCGATGCCCACACCCCCGGTGAACGCGGTGTGCTCGTCGACGACGAGTGCCTTGCGGTGACAGCGGTGGTTCTGCTTCAGGGGCGAGAGCCAGAGCGGCTTGCGGAACCACGCGACCTGTACGCCCGCGGAGGTCATGGACCGCAGCAGGTCCCCCTCGATCCGCTTCGCGCCGAAGCCGTCCAGCAGCAGCCGTACCCGGACACCCGACCGGGCCCGGTCGGCGAGGGCGGCCGCGAAGTCGCGGGCTATCTGCCCGCGCCAGTACACGAAGGTCATCATGTCGATGGTGTGCTCGGCGGACCGCACCGCGTCGAGCATCGCGGCGAAGATCCGGTCACCGTTGCGCAGGGGAACGAGCTCGTTCCCCTCGGTCGCGGCGATGCCGAGGAGCCGTTCCAGGCGTCTGCGGAGACGCTGCTTGCGCCGTGTCGCCTCTTCCGGATCCACCGGTCCGTTCGCCTCGACTCGTGCCGTGATGGTCTGGGACATCCGCCGTCTCCTGTTGTCCGTGCCGTGTTCCCGCCCCGTCGCTCCGGGCGTGTGAGGAGCGGTGGTGGGGTGGTGGCCCTTGCCGGGACCTGCCCGACGGGCCACCACCCCTCCCGCTCGACCGTGTCGGCCTCGGGGTCGCCCGGCCCCTTGGACCGCAACGGGAGCGATGTCGCCGAAGCACCCGTGGGCGTTCGCGACGCGAGCTCTCGTGCCCCCGATCGGCCGCGGTAGTCCCGTGCGGCCTCCACGAGTTCCGCGCGGCCTCCACGAGTTCCGCGCGGCTTCGACGAGTTCCGTGCGGCCTCCGGCGAGTTCCGTGCTCCTTCGGCTCCCGCGCGTTCGGCCCGTGTCACGTGTTCGGCGAGGGCACCTGTGACCACGGTGTGAAGGTGGGGGAACCCGTGACATGGGCTCCGGCGGTTCGGGAAGAAGGGGGGACAGCCTGCCCGACACACCGGACGGACACGGAGTGGCGCCGCTGCGCGGCGTTCGGGCGGGAAACACGGCAAGGGAGGTGAAGGGATGACCACCGTCGAACCGCCCTGCGACTTCGGTTCCGTTCCCGGTGCGAGGCTGGAGAGAAATCCGCAGGCCGCTGTGCACGCCCGGCGGATGGCCCGGACGTTTCTCGGAGGCCTGCCCCGCCAGGTGCCGCGTGAGGCGGCCGAGGCCGTCGCCCTCGTGGTCTCGGAGCTGGTGACGAACGTGGTGCGCCACGCGCGCGGACGGCTGTGCAGCGTGGATCTGTGGGACGTGGGCCACGGGGTCGGCATCTCCGTCTCCGACGACGACCCCGAGCCGCCGCGTCCACGGCGTCTCGACCTGACCGGACAGGGCGGCTTCGGCTGGCCGCTGGTACGCCGGCTGTCCTCCGAACTGACCGTGCTGTCCCGCCCGGACGGCAAGACCGTCCGAGCCGTCGTGCGCTTCTGAGGATCCGGCTTCTGACCCTTCCCTGATCCTTCCCTGCCCCTTCTCTGACCTTCGCGCTTCTGCCCATTTCCGCTTCCGACGACTCCCGCCACTGACGATTCCGAGGAACGAGCATCATCCGCGATCCAGTTGAGACCGCCGACCGCGACGCAGTTCGCCGTCCGCGCGGCGAGGTCCTCCGCCCGCACCGCGCGCGTGCGGTGAACAGGCCCCGGGGGAGCGCGTGATGACCCGTGGCGGATGACGGCGACGTGAACCGCGAGGCGGTGCCCGGCGACCGCCCCGAGGCGGTCGCCGCACGGATGGCGGACGCCGTCGAGGGGCTGGTGGACCTGTGGGTCTCGGCCGGCCAGTCGGTCGACCCACGGCTGTCCGCCCACCAGTTGAAGGCCCTGAGAGCCGTCAAGCACCGCTCCGGACTCACCCTCACCGGCCTCGCCGACAGCGTCGGCATCGCCCTGCCGGCCGCGAGCCGCCTCTGCGACCGGCTGGAGGCCGCGGGCCTGCTGCAACGGATCCCGCACCCCCACAACCGGCGTGCCCTGCACCTGCTGCTCACGCCGCAGGGCAGAAGGGCGCTCGCGGAGATCGGTGAACGGCGCACCCTGAACCTGGCGGCGGCACTGGCGGCGATGACACCCCTCCAGCGGACATGTCTGGAGGACGGACTGCGCGCGTTCCACGGGGCACGCCGTACGACGGTCGCCGAGCGCCGACCGGACGGATAGACCGGACGGGACCGGACGGGTGGATCGGACGGGACCGGACGGGCAGACCGGGATACCCGGCGCGCGGCGACGCGCGGCCCGGCGGAGTGTCAGGCGGAGTGTCCGGGGGAGGTCTGCTCGGGAATCCTGGGCTTCGCCGTGTCGCCGATGTGGCAGAGCAGCAGACAGACGTCGTCGTCCCGCTGCGAATCGCGGAGCATCGGATCCAGGATCCGGTCGGCGGCGCCTTCCAGATCGCCGTCCAGATCTGCCGCGTTCTCGGCGGACAGCGCCTCGGTCAGCCGCCGGATGCCCGGGTCGATGCCCTGGGCCCGCCGTTCCACCAGACCGTCCGTGTACAGCGCGAGCGTGGATCCCGGCGGAAGCTGCGCCGTGTGGTCGCTGATCTCCTGGTGCAACGGGATGCCCAGCATGGCGCCGGGTTTGGCGTCCAGGACGCGCACATCGCCGTCCGGAGTCCGCAGCACCGGTGGCGGGTGTCCGGCGGCGGCCCAGGTGACGGTGGTCTCGTCCGGGTGGAAGCGGGCGATGACCGCCGTGGCGTACAGATCGGGCTGGAGATGGTGCAGGAACACGTGCAGGCGGGTGAGGAGCCGGCCCGGTGTCCCGCCGTCGACGGCGTACGCCCGCAGGGCGGTGCGCAGTTGGCTCATCATCACGGCCGCGTGCAGGCCGTGGCCGGTGACGTCACCCATGACGGCGACCAGACCTCCGTCGGGCTGGCGGAACGCGTCGTACCAGTCCCCGCCGATGTTCAGACCGTGGGTGGCGGGGAGGTAGCGGGCGGCGAGGCTGAGCCCCGGGGTCGGGGGGAGGTCCGTGAGCAGGGCGCGCTGCAGGGTCTCGGCGATGTCGCGGTTGTGCTCGAAGCGCTGGGCGTGGTCGATCGCGATGGCGGCCCTGCGGGCGAGTTCGACGAGCATCACGGCGTCGTCCGCGTCCCACCGGTCCCGCGGCGGTGTCAGCGTCACCACCCCCAGGGGAGTGTGCCGGGTCGGCAGCGGGATGCACAGCAGGGGCTGGTCCGGGCGCAGCGCGGAGGGAGGCTGGTCGTCGACGCCGGGCAGACCGCCCGCGTGGTCGGCCGCGTACTGCGGGCGGCCGGTGCGGGCGGCGACCACGGCGGCCGCCGGGCGGGGTGTGCGCTTGCGGGACTTGTCGTCGTCGGCGAAGAGCCAGATGTCGACGCTCCGGGCGTAGTCCGGCACCAGCAGCCCCGGCAGACGGCTCAGGATCTCCTCGTGGTTGAGCGAGGCGGTGAGGGCCGCGCTGGCGTCGGCGAGGAAGGTCAGTCTGCGCCGGGCGCTCTCGGCCTCGGTACGCGCCTTGCGTTCGGCGCCGAACAGCTCGCGCTGCACCCGGCCGGCCGCGTCGAGTTCGGCGTGCAGCGCCAGCACACCCTGGTTGGTCTGGTGCAGTTCCTCCCGGTGGAAGGCGAGCAGTTGCTCCTGCTCGGTGAGCCTGTCGAGGACACGGGAGGTGTCCTCGTCGGCGCTGAGCAGCGCGTCGGCGAAGGCGGCGCGGTCGCGCGGCACCCGGGCCACGCGATCACCCTCGTCGTGCCCCGGTTCCGGGACGCCGACGCTCACCCGCCAACTCGGCCGCTTCGCTGCCCTGTTCGCCTCCGTGTCGAGGGTGACCGTCAGCCGACCCGGGCACTGCGCCTTCGGGGGCGCGGCCGTCCGCAGGGTCAGCAGCCAGCTGCCTCCCTTGACGAGGCACTGCCGCAGCTGCGCGCTCAGCGCGGTGACCAGGCGGGTGCGCTCCACCGTGGAGACGCCGTGCGCCGCGGCGATCCGGGCGGCGGCGATGCGGGCACGGGCGGCGTCGTCGACCGTGGTGATCTGCCAGGTATGGGTCATGATCGGTGATCCTGCGGGGTGGGGGTCAGCACGGCCACGGTGGTGTCGTCCCGCACCGGGCGGGCGGCACTGCTGGAATCCCGCACGATCACGGAGGCGGTGACCGCGGGGTCCCAGGAGGTCAGGGGTTCGACGGGCGGGGGAGCCCAGCGGCTGGGCAGGCCGTCGCTGTGGAGCACGAGCAGGCTGTCGGGGGTCCAGGGCAGTCTGCACTGCGGCAGCCGCGCCGGACGGTGGGCGCCGACTATCCCGGGGTGGGACAGCAGCGGACGCCAGGTGTCGCCGGAACGCAGCCGGGCTCCGATGTTGCCGATCCCGGCGAAGTCGAGGTGCCGGGTCGCGAGGTCGAGCCGGGCCACCGCGACAGCGGCTCCCCGGGTGTCGCGCAGTGCCGTGTGCAGCACTCCGAGCAGTTCCGCCGGCGGTAGATGCGCGCACCGGTGCAGTTGATCCACGGCCGCTCCGGACGCCTTCGCGGCGGCCGGGCCGTGGCCGAGGCCGTCGGCCAGCAGCAGCGTGATCCGGTCGCCGGAGCGGACACAGGCCCAGGCGTCGCCCGAGTACGGGGCGGCCGCGAGGGGGATGTTGATGCCTCCCGCCCGCACCGGTGCGCTCGTGTCGGGGAGGCGGTGTCCGGGCCGGTCCCTGCGGGCCGCGTGGACCCGGGCCAGGGCGACGGTGCCCCGGCCCGGCACGGTGTGCACCTCGAAGTGGTCGGCGACACGGCGGCAGGTGCCGAGCCCCGCGCCGAGCGAGGCCGTCGTCGAGAACCCGTCGCGCAGCGCGGTCGTGAGGTCGGCGATGCCGGGGCCGTGGTCGATCGCCGCTATCTGCAGAGCCGGGCCGCGTCCGGTCCCGGGCTCCGCGAGGTCGGCGTCCACGGTGTCGATCAGTATCTGTCCGCCGCCCCCGTGCTTGAGCAGGTTGGTGGCCAGCTCCGTGGCGACGAGCGCGGCGACGGCCCGCCGGTCGCGGCCGAGTCCGGTGTGGTCGGCGGCCTCCTCGGCCGCCACCCGGACGTCCCGGACGCGGGTGGAGTCGTGGACGGGTACGTCCCAGACGCGCGTCATCGGCTCTCCTCGCGGGGGCGCGGGGGACCGGCGGTCCAGCAGATCACGGTCACGGCGGTGCCCTCGCCGGGACGGCTGTCGATGGAGAACTCGTGCACCAGGCGCCGGGCTCCGCCCAGCCCGAGCCCCAGACCGCCGCCGGAGGTGTAGCCGTCGCCGAGCGCCCGCTCGATGTCGGGGATGCCGGGGCCCTGGTCGGAGAAGGTCAGACGCAGGCCCCGGGCGGCCCCGGTCTCCAGGACGGTGGAATCGAGTTGACCTCCTCCGCCGTGCACCAGGGTGTTGCGCGCGAGTTCACTGGCCGCCGTGACCAGCTTGGTCTGATCCACGAGTCCGAAACCGACCTGGGCGGCAGCCTGGCGCACGTGCTGGCGCACCCACGCGAGATCCATGTCGCTGCGGATCGGCAGGCAGGCGGTGACACGGCCGGAAGTGTCCGTCACGGGCTCTCCTGCCGTGCTGGGCTGTGGTGAAGGGGCGTCGGCGCCGGGGAGAGCAGACGCATGGCTTCCTCTGCATTGAGCGCGGTGCGCAACCCGGGCAGGGTGAGGCCCAGTTCGACCAGGGTGATGGCGACGGCGGGGCGCATGCCCGCGACCACCGTCTGCGCGGCGAGCAGCTTCGCGTGCGCCGCGACCTCGGCGAACACGCGTCCCAGGAAGGAGTCGACGATCTCCACCCCGGAGATGTCGATGACCACACCGGTGACGGAACTCGCCGCGATGGCCTCGCCGATGTTCCGCTGCAACTGTTCGGCCGCTTCGTCGTACAGGTCGCCCTGCAGCGTGACCAGGAGGATGGTGCCGAGCTTGAGCACGGGCACCTGGGTGCCCGAGGAGCCGGCGATGGGGGCGCTCACCGCGCGCTCGGGCCGGTACGGTCCTGGTCGACGACGGCGATGCCCTGCCGGTGCAGGGCGTACGCGAGGGCGTCGGCGAGGCTGGCCCGCGTGACCACCGTGCCGAGGTCGATGCCGAGGTGGACGATGGTCTGCGCGATGGCGGGCCGGATGCCCGAGACGATGCACTCCGCTCCCATCAGGCGCGCGGCGGCCACGGTCTTCATCAGGTGCTGGGCCACCAGGGAGTCGACGGTCGGCACCCCAGTGATGTCCAGGATGGCGAACCGGGCCTGCTGGGCGACGACGGCGTCGAGCAGGCTCTCCATCACCACCTGGCTGCGGGCGCTGTCGAGGGTGCCGATCAGCGGGACGGCGACCACTCCGGTCCACAGCTTGATCACGGGCGTGGCCACTTCCAGCAGCTGGAGGCGCTGGCGGTCGATGAGTTCCTGTCCGGCGCTGAGCGCCGTCTCCAGCACGACGAGCCGCAGCGTTCCCAGCAGCGCGGTGAGCGTGACCGCGCACGCCTCGGCGTTCTCGCGCGAGCCGTCGGCGAGGTCGGCGCTGAGCAGCTCGGAGGCAGCCGGGCGCAGGGCCGCCACCTCGTCCGCGATCTGCGAGGAGGTGGCACCGGTGCGCGCGCGGGAGGCCGCCATACGCCCCAACTGCTCGCGCACGGTGGCGAATCCGGCGGCGCCGAGGTCCTCGACCCGGCCCGTGGCCGCGACCGCGGCGAGCGCCTCCACGACGGCCCGGCCCGCCTCCACGGCCTCGTCCCGGGAGACGGTGAAGACGGTGCGGAACAGCGCCTCGTCGGCCCAGCGCTGGGCGATCTGCTCGCGACGCCGACGCAGGAAGTCACCGACCTCCTGGGCCGATGACTCCTGCTGTACCGCTGCCTGGGGGTCCGCCACGTGTTCTTCTCCTTGGTCGTGCGCCGTGCCGACATCGGGGATCCGCCGTCCGGCGCAATCTCTTGTCGTGCGACAACTGTAGTCATGGCCCGGTCGCGTACGACACCCGCGCTCGTCGCGGGGATCGCGGTCCGGAACCGGCCCGGCCGGCCGGCGTGTGCCCGCCTTCCGAGGCTGTGGTCGCGCTACTCCGCTGTCGGCGGCCCGTGCCAGTCGAGACAGACGACGAGGGCGTCGTCGTCCGGCTTGAGACTGCCCCGGTGACCGGTGAGCTCTCTCAGGACGGCGCGGGGCACCTCTGTCGCGGGCAGCAGCTGGGTGGAGGTGATCGCCATGGCCAGGGCCTTCTCCCCGTACTGCTCCCCGCCGGGTCCGGCCACCGCGTAGACGCCGTCACTGACGAAGAGGAGCCGGTCGCCGGGCTCCACCTGGAACTCCTGCACGACGTAGTCGGTCTCCTCGAACATGCCGAGGGGCAATTGGGCCTCGAAGCCGACGCGTTCGACGGTCCGGCCGCGCAGCCGCAGCATCTGGGGCGACCCCGCGTCGATCACCTGCATCCGGCCGCTGGACAGCTCGATGTCCACCATGAGCACGGACAGATGGGAACGGCCGCGGTAGTGGGCGTAGATCGCCTGGTCGGCGAGCGCCGCCTGGTCCTGGAGGGAGATGCCGGCCCGGCGTGCGTTGCGCAGGGCGTTGATGCCGAGATTGGTCAGCAGCGAGGCCTCGATGCCCTCGCCCATGCCGTTGGTGACATAGAGCAGCAGCCGGTCGGCGCTGGCCGACCAGTCGAAGTTGTCGCCGAAGATCGCGTAGGCGGGTTCCAGTTGCGCGCCGAGCTCGTACTCGCGCCGGGAGCAGGAGCGGCCGGGCAGCAGCTGCCACTGCATCTCCGCGGCCAGGGTCAGCCGGTCCTTGCGGCGTGCCTGGAGATACAGGTCGGTGTCGCGCTCGGCCACGAGCACCTCGTGGCCCAGGATCTCGGCGATGTCGGCGAGCTCGGTGAGCATCTCCTCGTCGCGCGCCCCGGCGGGCAGGGTGACGGACAGGACGCCGAGCCGGTCCCCGCGCACCGTCACCGGGAGGTGCGCTCGTACGCTCTCGCCCGGGCCTTCCTCGACGAAGGGCTCCTGTGCCCCGAAGGCCCGGCCCTCGGGGCTGCTGTGCACCGGAATGGGGTCCAGGGTGTGCGGCAGCACCGAGACGGGCTGGAGCACCGTGAGCCCGTAGTCGGCCATGAAGAGTTCGACGGACTCGGCCGCGTAGTGACCGCACAGCACGGCACGGACCGCGTCCAGCAACTGGTGGGGTGCCGCGGTGCGCAAAGCCCGCTCCGCGGCGACGAATCTGTTCACGATGTCGGATACGCCAATCTTCGACTAGTACGATGCCGGGTCCACGCTCCGGGGAGCCGGTCCATCACGCGTGGGTGACGGTATCTATTGTTTTGTCGCTGTTGCCGCCCCGACGGGCTGACAGTGCCAGAGAAGACTGGGAGAGTGAGACGGTGACTTCCTCCGGCCCGCGTCCGCACTCCGGTGAGGTGGCTCGCGTGACCGCCGAGGCGGCCGAGCTGCTGGAGATCCTCTGGGGGCGCGCCTCGACAGCTCCTGTCTCCGCCTCCCAGCTGCGGGTGCTGTTCATCCTGGAACACGACGAGGGCATCAACCTGAGGACGCTGGCCGACGCGCTCGGCTCCACGCCGCCCTCGACCAGCAGGCTCTGCGACCGGCTGCAGGCCGTCGGATACATCGAGCGGACGCCGAGTGCCACCAGCCGCCGTGAGCTGCGGCTGTTCCTGAGCCCCCGGGGCCGGACCTTCCTCACGGAGCTGCGCGCACGGCGCGAGCGCGCCGTGGAGGCGGTCCTCGCGCAGATGCCGGCCGCCCGTCGGACGGCACTGGTGGAGGGGCTGGCGGCCTTCTGCGCGGCCGCGGCGGCGCAGCTCCACGAGGGCGACGCGATGGACGCCCGCTCGGCCTGACCGGCGCAACCGCCCGGGTCGGGAGCCGGTCGCGGCAGGCCTGCGTGCCGCGGTCGCCGTGCCGGGGGCAGTCCGACTCACCCGCTGCGCCATCTCAGCTCCCTTCCCTGTCCGAGGGCGATCACTTTGTTGCCTCACATTCATAGTTGTCAAATGGCAACTGTCACTCGCGTGATCTCGCTGTCACGTCCTTCTTCGCCGGTCCGACGAATCCGGTGCGCCGGCAGGGCTGCCGGGTTCGGGGGGTGCCGGGCGGTCCCGTCGGTCTAGTGCCGGGCGGTTCCCTCGCCGATGTGGGCGAGTGCGGCCTCGACACCGTCCAGCGACGCGATCGTGAGGCTGACTCCGGTGAGATCCAGGACACGCCGCACGACCGGCGCCGGTGACACGAGGCACACGCTGCCTCCCGCGCGTCCGGTCTCGTCGTGCGCCTTGAGGAGGGCGTTGATACCGGAGGAGTCCATGAAGGGGACCGCGGACAGGTCGAGCAGCAGATGCCGATGGCCGCCGCGTATCTGGTCGGCCAGCCGGTTGCGCAGTTCGGGGGCCGTCTCGACGTCCAGTTCCCCCGCGACGGTGATCAGGGCGATGCCCTTGCCGTACACGGTCACGTCGATGGACACAGGAGCTGGTTCGGCCGGCACGGTTACCTCCAAGGGGCACTGACCCGTCGGGTTCCATCCGGCGCTGGGGAACGCCGGCGAGCAGGTCAACGGTTACCCGCCGAATCGAGGTGCACACCTTGCGCTTCGGCGTGCGCTTCGGCGACGTACACACCTTGGGCTTCGCCCGCGGGGGCGGGTCCGGATGCGCCGCCTCCGTCCGTCTCCGCCCGCGGCCCGGCTCGCGGCAGCCCGTTGACGGCCCCGACGGCGAGGTGTTCGGACTGCTCGGGTCCAACGGCGCGGGCAAGACGACGGTGATCCGGTGCATCGCCGGACCGACCGGCCAGGTGAGACGGCCTTTCCAAGCACGGTCCGTTGATCGATTGGTGAGGCCGGGCGGTCAGGCTTAACGTCGATGGAGTGAACATCCACGTTCACCGCCGACCCGAGATGCAGGGCCATCCCTATGACGGCCGATCACATGTCATCCGCCGAGTCCCCGCAGCGAGGACGAGGCAGTGGTATCGCTCTCCTCGTCATCGCATCGTGTCAGTTGATGGTGGTCCTCGACATCACCATCGTGAACATCGCGCTTCCGCACATCCAGACCTCGCTCGGCTTCTCGACCGAGAACCTCTCCTGGGTGATCAACGCCTACACGCTGACCTTCGGTGGTCTGCTGCTGCTCGGCGGACGCTCCGGAGACATCCTCGGCAGACGCCGGGTCTTCATGTTCGGTGTGCTGCTCTTCGTGTTCGCGTCGCTGCTCGGCGGACTCTCCCAGGAATCCTGGCAGTTGCTCGCGGCGCGCTCGCTGCAGGGCGTCGGCGGGGCCATCGCGTCGCCCACCGCGCTGTCGCTGATCACCACGACCTTCCCTGAAGGGCCCGAGCGCAACAGGGCGTTCGGCGTGTTCGCCGCCGTCTCCGCGGGCGGCAGCGCGATCGGGCTGCTCGCGGGCGGCATCCTCGTCGAGTGGCTCGACTGGCGCTGGGTCTTCTTCGTGAACATCCCCATCGGTCTGCTGATCGTGCTCGCCACCCCCCGCTACATCAAGGAGTCCCAGCGCCACCCGGGCCACTTCGACTTCCTCGGCGCACTCACCTCCACGCTGGGCATGGTGCTGCTCGTCTACGGCTTCATCCGGGCCTCGGAGGAGGGCTGGAGCGACTCCATCACCCTCGCGGCCTTCGGGGCGGCGCTGGTGTTCCTGATCTCCTTCATCGCCGTCGAACGCCGGTCGAGACAGCCCATCACACCGCTGTGGATGTTCCGCGACCGCAACCGCTCGGGCGTCTACGCGATGATGCTGAGCCTCTCCGCCGCGATCTTCGGGATGTTCTTCTTCCTGACCCTCTTCGTGCAGAACATCCTGGGCTTCAGCCCGCTGAAGGCCGGCTTCGCCTTCCTGCCGGTGAGCGCGATCATCGCGGTCGGTGCGGGTGTCGCCTCGAACCTGCTGCCCAGGTGGGGTCCCAAACCCTTCATGGCCGTGGGCGCGATCCTGTCCGCCGTGGGCCTCGGCTGGCTGACCCTGACCGACGTCGACAGCACCTATCTCGGCAGCATTCTCGGACCCACCCTGGTCTTCGGATTCGGCATGGGCCTGCAGTTCGTGTCGCTGACGCTGATGGCGGTGTCCGGGGTCCAGCCCAAGGACACGGGTGCCGCCTCCGGCATCCTCAACGCCACCCAGCAGGTCGGCGGTTCGCTCGGCCTCTCCGTGCTGGTCACCGTCTTCGGCACAGCGAGCCGCAACGAGGCCACGGACCAGGTCGCGAAGTTCCTGTCGACGGCGACCCCGGCGCAACAGCTGCAGTTCCGCAGGACGGGGCAGCTGCCGGCGCCCTGGAGCCAACAGGTGCTGACGTCCGGCATCTCGGGAGCGTTCGTCGCCGCCGCGATCTTCGCCGTCTTCGCCGCGCTGGTCGCCCTGATCGTCATCCAGGTGCGCCCCTCCGACTTGGAGCGGCTCCAGGGAGGCGCCGCTTCCCTCACACCGGCGGAAGGCTCCACCGACCCGGCCGGCGAGTCGGCGCGCGCGGCACCGGTGGGTGAGTCGGACGCCCGAGAGGGTCCGCCCCCTCCCGGTTGAGCAGTTGCCCCCTGCCCCCTGCCCCCTGCCCTGTGCCCTGTGCCGCTGACCTGTGCGTTCGGCTCAGGGCAGCGGCTGTTCCGCCCAGATGACCTTGCCCTCGGGCGTGTAGCGGGTGCCCCAGCGCTCGGCGAGCTGTGCGACCAGGAACAGGCCGCGCCCGCCCTCGTCCGTCGTCGCCGCGTACCGCAGATGCGGTGAGGTGCTGCTGGCGTCGAAGACCTCGCAGATCAGCGCGCGGTCCAGCAGCACGCGGACCCCGATGGGCCCACTGCCGTAGCGGATGGCGTTGGTCACCAGCTCACTGAGGATCAGCTCCGTGGTGAACGCCATCTCGTCCAGCCCCCATTGCGCCAGCCTCCGGCTGACGGAGGCACGCACCTCGCCGACGGCGGCCGGTTCGGACGGCACCTCCCATGTGGCGATCCGGTCGGCACCGAGAGCGTGGGTACGGGCCACGATCAGGGCGATGTCGTCGTTCGGCCGGGCCGGCAGGAGGGCGTCGAGGACGGCCCGGCAGGTGTCCTCCGGCGAGCGGTCCGCTCCGGCCAGCGCGGTGCGCAGCAGTTCGAGCCCGGCGTCGATGTCCCGCTCCCGGTCCTCGACCAGCCCGTCCGTGTACAGCACGAGCCGGCTGCCCTCCGCCAGTTCCAGTTCGGCCGTCTCGAACGGCAGACCGCCCAGGCCGAGCGGTGGCCCGGCCGGCACCTCGGGGAACTCGACGCTGCCGTCCGGACGGATCACGGCCGGTGGCGGGTGCCCGGCGCGGGCGACCGTGCAGCGCCGGGTCGTCGGGTCGTAGACGGCGTACAGGCAGGTGGCGCCCGTGACGGCGGCTCTGTTGTCCTCCGGCATCTCGTCCTGGTCGATACGGCCGACCAACTCGTCCAGGAGCCCGAGCAGTTCGTCGGGCGGCAGATCGAGCGCGGAGAAGTTGTGGACCGCCGTACGCAGCCGCCCCATCGTCGCGGCGGCCAGCAGGCCGTGACCGACGACGTCGCCCACGACGACCGCGACCCGGGCGCCGGGCAGCGGCAGCACGTCGAACCAGTCGCCGCCGACCCCCGCCTGCGCCGGCAGGTAGCGGTAGGCGAGGTCGAGGGCGCTCTGCTCGGGCAGATTGCGCGGCAGCAGGCTGCGCTGCAGTGTCACGGCCATCGTGTGCTCGCGTGTGTAGCGTCGGGCGTTGTCGATGGAGACCGCCGCCCGGGCGACGAGTTCCTCGGCGAGGGCCAGATCCTCCACGTCGAAGGGATCGGGTTTCTCGGAGCGCCAGAAGTTGACCACGCCCATGACCAGGGGCCCGACGCGCAGGGGGA
The DNA here is from genome assembly GCF_042737005.1 of Streptomyces sp. NPDC060027. Taxonomy (NCBI): domain Bacteria; kingdom Bacillati; phylum Actinomycetota; class Actinomycetes; order Kitasatosporales; family Streptomycetaceae; genus Streptomyces; species Streptomyces sp. NPDC060027. The sequence goes on along the minus strand of NZ_JBHWVI010000039.1, from coordinate 10,760 downwards.
CCGTTATCAGGGAGTGGATTCCGTAGTCGACGACCTGCGTGGTGCGCTCGACGTCCTGGGCCAGCCAGCCCGGGGCGCCGCCGAGATCGGGTTCGACGACCGCCTCACCCGTGCGGAGGCTGTGGGCCTGGGGCGTGGAGGGGATGAACCCGATGTGCTCGCCGACCGGATAGAGCGGTGCGTCCTTGCGGATACCGACGGAGGCGGTGCGGCGCAGGCCGGAGCCCGCGTCCGGCTCCTGTCCGTTCAGTACGGCGTCGGCCAGGTCCACGGTGACGAAGTCGGCGAACCGCGGGACGGCCACCTCCGCCAGTTCCTCGGCCGTCCGCGTGACGTCCAGGCTCGTACCGATGCCCACTCCGGCGTCGTAGAGGAGTTTGAGCCGCTCGCGGGCGATCTCGGCGCGGCCGGAGAGCGCCCGCAGTTCGGTCGAGTCACGGAGTGTGGCCACGCTGCCGGCCGGGCCGCCCTGGAGGTCCGTGGGCCGCTGGTTGATGGCCAGGAGCCGGTCCCCGACCAGATGCACCTCGTCCGTGGCGACGCGCCCGGAGCCCAGCAGTTCGGAGGTGTCCGGATCGAGGCCGAGTTCCCGGACGTGCCGTGCCTCGGCGTCCGCGGGCAGGTCGAGCAGGCGGTTCGCCTCGTCGTTGGCGAGGAGCAGCTGCCCCTCCGCGCCGACGATGATCACTCCCTCCCGGACGGAGTGCAGCACGGCGTCGTGGTGTTCGTACATCCGGGTCATCTCGTACGGGCCGAGGCCATGGGTCTGGCGCAGCAGACGTCTGCTCACCAGCGCGGTGCTCGCGGTCGCCAGGGCGAGCGCGACTCCGGCGGCGCTCAGCAGGAGCGGCAGCTGGCGGTCGGCGGCGCCGCCGACGTTCTCCGTGGTGATCCCGGCCGAGACCATGCCGACGACGGTGCCGCCGGGTGCCTTGATCGGAACCGTGGCCTGGACGAGCTGCCCGATGGTCCCGTTGATCTGCTCCGTGATGGAGTGCCCGGCCAGGACCGGCGCGGTCGTCCCGACGAACTTCTTCCCGATCCGGTCCGGCTTGGGGTGGGTGTAGCGGATCGCGTCGGTGTTCAGCACGACGATGAAGTCCACCTTCGACGCCTTGCGGGCGGCCTCGGCGCTGGGCTGCAGCAGGGCCGTTGGGTCGGGGGCGCTCAGCGCGGCGCGGGTGCCCGGCGCGTTGGCGAAGGTCTCCGCGACGGCGAGCGAGCGGTTGCGCGCCTCCTGGGTGCTGTCGTGCCGTACCTGGAGCACCAGTGCGACCACCGCTGCGACGACCAGGAGCAGCACGATCACCACCTGCAGGACGAACACCTGTCCGGCGACACTGCGCCCGCTGAGCGCGGAACGGAGCCCGTTGGACGGGCCTTGCCTGTGCTTGCCTTCGTGTGACCCACGCTGATGGCGCGCTGTACCGGGGCGGCGGGTCGACTGAGCCCGGGTTCGACCCAATAGTCCGACCATGTGCTATGTCTACACTGCCCGGCCTCCGGTGGCGAGGGGCATCACGCATAGTGAGCGGTTGCCGTCGCCGTCGCGGACCGGGTCGGGTGCCGGCAGGGCGCGGGCGACCTGCTGTCGCGGGCGTCCGGCCGCATCATGGAGACGTATCTTTCACCCGTATATGTCGCTTCGGCGCGGAGGCCCTGATGACGACCGTGGACCGCTACCGGCTGACCTTCACCCATCCCGGACCGGATTCGAGCATGGTGACGGACGAGGTGGTCGTCGAACGGACGAGTACCAAAGGGCCGGGTGGCAACCCCGTGTACAGCGATCCCACCGGCATTCTCCGCGCCGAGATCAGCCCGGCGGGGGAGGTGCGCATGCTGGCCAGCGGCGCCTACCAGTCGCCGATCAATCCCGCGGTCGAACCGATTCCCTGACCGGGCCCGCTCCGGCGCGACCGTCGTCGGCCGAGAGCTCCCGCGAGAAACGAAGGCCCGGACGCCCGTCCAGGTCGATGTCGCCGGTGACGAGGAACCCCGTGCGGGCCAGGACGGCCCGGGAAGCGGCGTTGTCGGCGGTGGTGACGGCCCGCAGGGAGCGCAGGCCGTACGCGGTCGCGGCCAGGGCGCAGAGCTCCCGCACCGTGGCCGTGGCGAGACCTCGCCCCGCGGCCCGCTCCGCCACGCGGTATCCGAGCTCCGCCGAGCCCTCCGCCACGTCGACCAGGTTGAAGCGGCCCAGTACCGCGCCGGCGTCGTCCACCACGACATGGAAGCGAAGGAGTCCCGCCGCCTGCTCGGCCAGCAGCTCGCCGAGGCGGACGTCGAACTCGGCGAAGTAGGCGTCGCCGCGGTCGGAGATCGACGCGGCGAAGTAGGCGCGGTTCTCCCGCTCGAACGCGAGCAGCGCGGGTGCGTGGCCGAGCCGGAGGGCTTCGAGTCGGGGCATCCGGCCATGCTAGGACGCCGATTCCGACGGTGTGTCCCTTTGTTACGCGGTCACGCGAGCAGGCGTCTTGTTACGCGGTCACGCAAGCAGGCGTCGCTCCTTCGCCACGGACACCGCGCCCGCCCGGGTGTCGACACCGAGCTTGCCGTAGATCCGGCCGAGGTGGGTCTTCATGGTCGCCTCGCTGATGAAGAGGGCCTTGGCGATCTCCCGGTTCCCGAGGCCCTGGGCCAGTCGGGTCAGGATGTCGCGTTCGCGGCCGGTCAGGGTGGGCCGCGGGCTGCGCATGTTGGCCATCACGCGGCCGGCGACCGGGGCCGAGAGCGCCGTACGGCCGTGGGCGGCGGCCTGGATCGCGGCGAACAGCTCCTCCGGCCGTTCGGCTTTCAGCGGGTAGCCCGTCGCTCCGGCCTCGATGGCGCGGGTGATGTCGGCGTCGGTGTCGTACGTCGTGAGGACCAGCACGTGCGGGCCTTCGCCGGGAGTGACGGTCAGCCGGCGCGTGGTCTCGACGCCGTCGATGCCGTCGCCGAGCTGGAGTCCGTCAGCACCACGTCCGGGGTGAGTCTCGTGCTCAGGGCGAGCGCCTCCTCCCCCGTGCCGGCCTCGCCGACGACCTCGATGTTCGGGGCGCTGTCGAGCAGGGCGCGCAGTCCCGCCCGTACGACGGCGTGGTCGTCGCACAGCGGGATGCGGACGGGGCGGGACACGTCGGTCGCACCGGTCATCGGGGCGGCTCCGAGGGGATCGCGATGGACAGGACCGCGCCTTCTCCCGGCGCGGACCCGATGGTCCGGGTGCCGCCGAGCCGGCTCGCCCGCGCAGGCATCGCGGGCACGCCGTGCCCGCGCACCGCGGACGCGGGCAGCTCCCCGGGGGCGAAGCCACGGCCGTCGTCGGCGACGTCCAGGACGACCTGGTCGTCCAGAAGAGTGAGCGTGAGGGTGGCCGTCCGCGCACCGGAGTGCTCGCGCACATTGGCCAGGGCTCCTTGGGCGATCCGCAGCAGGGCGGAACGTACCCGCTCCGGAAGGTGCGGTGCCCGGCCGCCGTCGTCGTCGACGTGGACGCGCACCGTGAGCCGCTCCCCGGACTCACGCGCGGCCAGGGCGCGCGGCCCTGGGGCACTGACCCGGGAAGGGGCGCGGCCCAGGCGCGCGGTTCCCCCAGCGGTGGGGGCCGCGCGCCCAGCTCCCGGGTCGAGCCCGCGCACCCCGACCCGGCGTCGCCGCACCCGCGCCCCCGGACGGATGATGATCCCGGTGGCGCCGAACCTCACCGGCGCCGCCCGCAGAGGCCCGCGAGCCCTCACGCGGCCCGCCCCAGGTGGACGACAAGGAGCACAGCCACCATGAACCCGCACGACCCTGCCCTGCTCGACGCGGCCCGGGAGGGCGACGCCGACGCCGTGCGTTCCGCGCTCGCCGCCGGCGCCGACCGCGAGGCGCGCGACGATCACCGCCGCACTCCGCTGCTCCTCGCCTCGCTCGGCGACCACGTCGAGGCTGCCGAGGTGCTCGTCGCGGCGGGCGCGGACCCGAACGCCCAGGACGACCGCGAGGACAGCGCCTGGCTGGTCACGGGCGTCACGGGCAGCGTCGCCATGATGCGCGCGCTGCTCCCGGCACGGCCCGACCCGAAGGTGCGCAACCGCTTCGGCGGCATCGCCCTCATTCCCGCGTCCGAGCGAGGCCATGTCGACTACGTCCGGGCCCTGCTGAACGAGACGGACATCGACGTCGACCACGTCAACCGGCTCGGCTGGACGGCCCTGCTGGAAGCCGTGATCCTCGGCGACGGGGGCCGGGCGCACCAGGAGATCGTGGAACTGCTCCTCGCGGCGGGCGCCTCGCCGGAACTGCCGGACGCCGACGGTGTGACGGCCCTGGAGCACGCTGAGCGACGCGGGTTCACCGAGATCGTGGGCCTGTTGACCGCACCGCGCGCGGAGCGTCCCTGACGCGGAAGCACGAGGACGCCGGGCGAGCGGCCGTCGTACGCCCCTCGAACCCTCGAACCACCGGCTCGCATGGGGCAGTTCGGCCGTCACCTCGATCTCGGCCGTGTCCGGACAGGTCACGGCCACGTGGCCGTGCGTGGCCGAGCGCGTCCGGGGCGTCCGGCCGGTGTCAGCCCACGGTCGGAGGGCGTACGGGATCGGAAGCGGCGGCGGCCTGATCGCCCTCGGGGTCGATGTGCGGCAGGATCCGGTCCAGCCAGCGCGGTGTCCACCAGGCGCGGGCCCCGAGCAGGGTCATCACCGCCGGAACGAGCAGGAGCCGCACCACGGTCGCGTCGATCAGGACGCTCACCGCGAGCCCGAGTCCGAGCATCTTGACCACGATGTTGTCGCTCACGATGAACGCGGCGAAGACGCTCACCATGATCAGAGCCGCACAGGTGATCACCCGGGCGGTGATCTCCAGAGCGTGCGCGACGCTCGCCTTCGCGTCCCCGGTGGCCAGCCAGAACTCATGGACCCGGGACAGCAGGAAGATCTCGTAGTCCATGCTGAGCCCGAAGATGATCGCGAACATCATCATCGGCACATAGCTCTCGATGGGCACCTTGCCCGACACCCCGAGCGCCGGCCCGCCCCAGCCCCACTGGAAGACGGCGACGACCACACCGTACGAGGCCGCGATGGACAGCACGTTGAGGACCGCCGCCTTCACCGCGACGAGGAGTCCGCGGAAGACGATCAGGATGATGATGAAGGCGAGCGCGACCACCACGAGGATGATGAGGGGCAGCCGGCTCGCGACGATGTTGCGGAAGTCGACCTGGGCCGCCGTCGTGCCGGTGACATAGCCCTTGGCGCTGGTGCCGGACACGGCCTGCGGCAGCGTGTCGTCCACCAGACGGTTCGTCAGGTCGGTGGTGTCCTGGTTCTGCGGCGACACCTTGGAGTAGACGGTGCCGACCAGCACATCGCCGTCCTGGGTGGCCGTCAGCGGCGTGACCACGGCCGCACCCTTCACGCCGCTGAGCGTCTTCTGCGCCTGCGACGACAGCGAGGAACGCTGACTGGACGGCACGTCGGTCTGGTCGATGACCACGGTCAGCGGACCGTTGGAGCCGGGCCCGAAGGAGTCCGACATGATGTCGAACGCCCGCCGGTCCGTGAACGACTTGGGATCCGCGCCGTCACCGATGTGCCCGAGCTGGATCGAGAACAGCGGGATGGCCAGCACCAGCACCGTGCCGAGGCCGCCGGCCAGGAACCACCAGGGCCGCCGTTGCACGCGCTGCGCGTAGCGGTGCCAGGTGCCGTGCGCGGGCGTCCCGGGGTCGGCGTCCGTCTCCGCGACCGGCTTGCGCACGTGGTAGCGGTCGATGCGCCTGCCGATGAGTCCGAGCAGAGCGGGTACGAGGGTCAGCGCGCCGATGACCGCCGAGACGACCGTCACGGCCGCGGCGAGGCCGAGTTTGCTGATGAAGGAGACACCGGAGACGGACAGCCCGGCCAGGGCGATGATCACCGTGCAGCCGGAGACGAGGACGGCCCGCCCGCTGGTGGTCGTGGCCCGGCCCGCCGCCCGCACCGGATCGGCGCCGTTGATGAGGTTCTGCCGGTGACGGGTGATCAGGAACAGGGCGTAGTCGATGCCGACACCCAGTCCGATCATGGTGGCGAGCGTGGGTGACACCGTCGCGAAGGTGAACGCGGCGGCGAGGAGACCCAGGCAGGCCAGGCCGCCCAGCACGCTGAGCAGGGCGGTCACCAGCGGCAGACCCGCCGCGATGACGCTGCCGAATCCGACGAGCAGGACGACGATCGCCACCGCGAAGCCGATGAGCTCGCTGACGCGGTCGTCCGGCGCGGGTCTGGCCAGTTCGCCCAGCGTGCCGCCGTACTCGACGTCGACGCCGGCCGACCGCAGCGGCTGCACGGCGGTGTCCACACCGTCGAGATAGCTGTCGCCGAGGAGCGAGGGCTGCTCATCGAAGCGGACGGTGATGTAACCGGTCTTCCCGTCGCTCGACAGCGGCCCGATGTTCTGGGACTGCCCCGAGGGCGGCTGGGAGCCCGGCGGCGGCAGCGGATTCTGCGCCGACAGGACGTGCGGCAGCTTCTGCAGATCGCCGACGGTCTGGCTCATCTGGGAACTCAGCGACGTCAGGGGCTTCTGCGTGTCGCGCAGCACCACCTGGGCGCTGTAGCCGCCGGCCGCCGGATCGTGCTTCTTGAGGACGTTCAGCCCTTCGGTGGACTGCACTCCGGGAAGCGAGAAATTGTCCGAGTACTCTCCGCCGAACGAGCGGTTCAGTACCTGCAGAGCGGCGAGCACGACGAGCCAGGCAACGATGACGATCACGAAGTGGCGGGCGCACCACTCGCCCAGCCGCTGCAGTCTTCCGGGCTTGTTCCGCCCCCTGGCTGAAGTGGCTTGCGTCGCCGACATGCGCTGCTCCTGCTGGAAAGACGACACCTCCGACTCGGTCAGTAAACGATGTGACGTTCATCGCGGCCTGCCGAGATCTGCCCCGGCCTCCTCGCCGTCCGGTGGTCCGGGTGCGTCGATCCGGCCGGTGCCCGTTCGTTCAGTCAGTGGGACACCGGAGTCGTGCCGGTGCGGAACGAAGGCTGTGATCAGGATGTACGAGGTACGGACGCTGCTCGAAGGGCACGGGCTGGTCGAGTCGCCGCGCTGGCACGGGGGCCGGCTGTACTTCTCCGACTGGACCGCGGGCGAGGTCGTCGCGCTCGATCCGGTGGCGGGTCACAGCGAGGTGGTCGCCCGGGTGGCGTCGCTGCCGCTCTGCACCGACCGGCACCCCGACGGCCGCATGCTGATCGTCTCCTCCCCGGACGGCCTGCTGCTCCGCCGGGAGCCCGACGGCTCCCTGACCACGTACGCCGACCTGGGCCGGCCGGGCTGGAACGACATCGTGGTCGACGGCCACGGAAACGCCTATGTCGACCGGGTCGACTTCGACCCGATGACGGGCGAGGCGTCCAGACCGGGCAGCGTCGCGCTGGTCACCCCGGACGGCGCGGTGCGCCAGGTGGCCGACGACATCGCGTTTCCCAACGGGATGGCCGTGACGCCCGACGACTCCACGCTGATCGTCGCCGACTCCCACCGGCACAGCCTGGTCGCCTTCGACATCGGCCCGGACGGCTCCCTGTCGGGCCGCCGCGTCTGGGCCGACCTGGGAGAGGGCACCCCGGACGGCATCTGCTTCGACGCGCGGAACGCCGTCTGGTACGCCGACGTCCCCGGCCGGTGCTGTGTGCGCGTCGCCGAGGGCGGCGCCGTGCTGGACCGGGTCGATCTCGACCGCGGCGGCTTCGCCTGCGTCCTCGGCGGCCACGACAGGAGGACGCTGTTCGTCGTGGCTGCCGACTGGCGCGGGATGACGGAGGCCCAGATGGTGACACCCGGTTCCGGGCAGGTGCTCGCCGTCCGGGTCGAGGTGCCGGGAGCGGGCCGGCCCTGACCGCGTCGTACGCGCCGACCGCGGGATGCCTGTCCTTCTGAAGGGCGGCGCCGGACACCGCCCGGCCTGACGCGGCTGCCCGGCGTCCTCGCTCCGGCGGTCGCGGGCCGATGCCGGTGTCCTCGCTCCCTCCGGCCGTCGCGGGCCGGTGGTCGGCGCCGTCACCCGGGGGTGCGGCGCGAGGCAGGGTGTCCGTCACGCGGGCTTAGGGATAACCCTCGATTGCCGGCAAGCGCATGTCATGCCTAGGTCAAGAGTGCGATCCTTCCCCCACCTGTGGGGCAGGTCGCTCACGGCCTGCCCACGGTCGCGTTCCCGCACGCCCCTGCTCAGCTCGTCCCGGACAGCACATCCCGTCTGCCCGGTCTGTCGCCGGCCGCCGACCGCGGCCGAAGCAGTAGGAGTACGAGTGAGACGTATCCCCCGTCAGGCGACCGCGGCCGGAGCCCTGGTGGCCACCGCCGCTTTCCTGGCCGTCGGCATACAGTCGGTCCCGGCAGTCGCCAAGCCCGCCCCCCACACAACCCCCCTGCGCACAGGGGGACTCGAGGCCAAGCTCACCCCGGCCCAGCACGTGGCGCTGCTGAAGAAGGCATCCAAGCAGACCACGGCGACCGCCGGCACCCTCGGCCTCGGCTCGAAGGAGAAGCTGGTCGTCAAGGACGTCGTCAAGGACAACGACGGCACCCTGCACACCCGTTACGAGCGCACCTACGCCGGACTTCCGGTGCTCGGCGGCGATGTCGTCGTCCACACCCCGCCGGCCTCGCAGGCCACCGGCACGGTGGGCACGACCTTCAACAACAAGCACACCATCAAGGTCGCGAGCACCACCGCGTCGGTCACCAAGGCCGCCGCCGGGGCCAAGGCACTCAAGACGGCCAAGGCGCTCAAGGCGGAGAAGCCCGCCACCGACAGCGCCCGCAAGGTCATCTGGGCCGGCACCGGCACACCCCGGCTCGCCTGGGAGACCGTGATCAGCGGCTTCCAGGACGACGGCACGCCGAGCAAGCTGCACGTCGTCACCGATGCCACCACCGGCAAGGAACTCACGCGGTACGAGGGCATCCAGACCGGCACCGGCAACACCCAGTACAGCGGCACGGTGACGCTCAACACCACGCTGTCCGGGTCGACGTACCAGCTGACCGACTCCACCCGCGGCAGCCACAAGACGTACTCGCTGAACAACGGCACCTCCGGCACCGGCACCCTGATGACCGACGCCGACGACGTCTGGGGCACCGGCGCGGGCTCCAACACCCAGACGGCCGGCGCCGACGCCGCCTACGGCGCCCAGACGACCTGGGACTTCTACAAGAACACCTTCGGCCGCAGCGGCATCAAGAACAACGGCGTCGCGGCCTACTCCCGCGTCCACTACAGCACGGCGTACGTCAACGCCTTCTGGGACGACAGCTGCTTCTGCATGACGTACGGCGACGGCACCAGCAGCACCCACGCCCTGACCTCGCTGGACGTCGCGGGCCACGAGATGAGCCACGGCGTCACCTCCAACACCGCGGGCCTCAACTACTCGGGTGAGTCCGGCGGTCTGAACGAGGCGACCTCCGACATCTTCGGCACCGGCGTCGAGTTCTACGCCAACAACTCCTCCGACGTGGGCGACTACCTCATCGGCGAGAAGATCGACATCAACGGCGACGGCACCCCGCTGCGCTACATGGACAAGCCGAGCAAGGACGGCGGCTCCGCGGACAGTTGGTACTCCGGCGTCGGCAACCTGGACGTCCACTACTCCTCGGGCCCCGCGAACCACATGTTCTACCTGCTCTCCGAGGGCAGCGGCACCAAGGTCATCAACGGCGTCACGTACACCAGCTCGACCTCCGACGGCGTGGCCGTCGCTGGCATCGGCCGGGCCGCGGCCCTGCAGATCTGGTACAAGGCGCTCACGACGTACATGACGTCGACCACCAACTACGCGGGTGCCCGCACCGCCGCGCTGAACGCCGCCACGGCGCTGTACGGCTCCAGCTCCGCACAGTACGCGGGGGTGGGGCACGCGTTCGCCGGCATCAACGTCGGCAGCCACGTCACCCCGCCGACCAGCGGTGTGACCGTCACCAACCCGGGCAGCCAGTCCTCCACCGTCGGCACGGCGGTGAGCCTGCAGATCTCGGCCGGCAGCACCAACACCGGCTCCCTGACCTACGCCGCGTCGGGTCTGCCGACCGGTCTGTCGATCAGCGGCTCGACGGGTGCCGTCTCCGGCACGCCGACCACCGCGGGGACGTACAGCACGACCGTCACCGTGACGGACAGCACCGGCGCGACCGGCACCGCGTCCTTCACCTGGACGGTCAGTTCCTCGGGCGGCGGTGGCACCTGCACCTCGGCGCAGCTGCTCGGCAACGCCGGCTTCGAGTCGGGCAACACCACCTGGACCGCCTCCAGCGGCGTCATCACGAACGACACCGACCAGGCGGCCCACGGCGGCTCCTACAAGGCGTGGCTGGACGGCTACGGCTCCACCCACACCGACACGCTCTCCCAGTCGGTGACCGTCCCGAGCGGCTGCAAGGCCACGCTGACGTTCTACCTGCACATCGACACGGCCGAGACGACCACCAGCTCCGCGTACGACAAGCTGACGGTCACGGCCGGATCGACCACGCTGGCGACCTACTCGAACCTCAACAAGGCCACCGGCTACACGCAGAAGACGTTCGACCTGTCCTCGTTCGCCGGTACGACCGTCGCGATCAAGTTCAGCGGCGTCGAGGACTCCTCGCTCCAGACCAGCTTCGTCGTGGACGACACCGCCCTGACGACCAGCTGACCGGCAGTACCTGACACTCCACGCCGCGGCCCCGGTGCTCCGCCGGGACCACCCGGGCCCCGGTGCCGGGTCCGGGCCAACACGAACCCGGAGGGGTCCCCG